>JAAYBH010000498.1 GCA_012718935.1 Clostridiales bacterium | reverse complement strand
CCCAGACATTCATGTACCGGAGCTCATTCAGGCTTAATTTGACATCATCAACCAGCAGTGCAGTAAACATAGCTTATCCTCTCGTTAGCGGAAGTGAAAAATAAACGATTGTCCTGATTCCTGATTCACTTTCAATCCACACCCTAAATGACGTATTCGCCGTATCTGTCCTTATTGATATCGTAACATAAATAATGACGGAGTCAAAGTATGTGTCAAGTAAACGTTGGCAAGAGTCGCCGCATAGAAATGTGTGCGGAAAAAGCTTGCAGTTGTAATATATTGTTCAAAGGGAAGGGCATAACTATCCCTTGGTGTTCTGCATTTAATCGTGATGCTTACGAGCCGGCAAGAAAGGGCATTATGGAAAGCGACTTCATACCCAGCATATTCTTAGCCCACGGCATATCGGGAATGGCGGCATGTTTGAAGCCGTTGTAGCCTGTGCCGACACGCTCCGGCACCTCTCGAGGCCTGAGACCAACAAACGTCGGCTCAATATCCACCGGCGCGATTGGCCCAAGAGCGGACAATACAGCTGCGAGCCTACCGGTGTGCTTCAGGCAAAGTAGCGCTGCCAAATTATCCGCGCCGCCGACGCTCCAGCAAGCCCGGCGTCCTTTCATCCGATTACCGATCAGTGTAAATATATTGCTCTCCATACTTCCGCAGCGTGCCGGTGCTAAACCTTCGTTAACCCGCGGTATCTTCACACCACGCCGGTAATATGGAACGAGGCCTTCCTTGTTATTGCTGAAATAGGCAAAAAGCCTTTGTCGTTTTTCCTGTTCATCCGGTTCTAGCGTACTGTTAACTGACGCCTCTATAACGGCCAGCAGTTTATCAATATCTTTCGCGTAAAGCAGGTCTATCATTAAGTCCTGAAGCTCCGGATCATCCACATATTCGCGTATTGCTCTATTCCTGTGAAACGGATCCAGTTGATATATGGCAGCCGCATCCTTATGCGCCGATATCCACTTAGCGCCGTCACCGTTAAGGATGCGCAGGTCTATCTCATCCACTCGATATACTGACGCAATGACGCCTTCCTTGCGGCTGATAAAGTCCTCCACACCTTCAAACCCGGCACATGCTACCTTGTCGGCCAGTCTTCGGCGTTCCCCGTTTTCTTTAACGCCACTGTAGGCTATGGCCGCTTTCATCTCTTTCGACGGCCCATACGCTTTCCTGTCTTTGCCTTGGAGTTTCAGCCATATCCCGTCCGCTTCCTCATACAGAATCTTGCTTTCCAGTTTGCCGGTCCCTTTGCCTTGTTGCGCCTGCGCTGCAAGCGTTTCTTCCCGAGCCCGGACGCGGCCTCCAGTCTCCTGCGTAATCGCCCACGCCGTCTGATGGCTGATCGTCTGACCCGTCAGCTCACTGATCTGCCGTGCTGTTTCCCGGTATGTACTTTCGCAGGCCGCTGTTGCCACAAGTTCCGACAGCATCGGGCTGAATTGCCCAGGTGTATTTATTCCAACAGCCTCGTCCAATAGATACACATGGATTTTCTGCCCCGCTTCGTCCTCGCTCTCGTATACTCGACGGTTGATTTCAACTTCGCCCAGCACCGTCTTCAACACCGTCCGCCGTTTCCCTTTATCCCGGTACCTCTTCCGGTCGCGTGTCTCCGCCAGTGCGTCGTCCTGGGCCTCAAGATACTCCGTCATTGCTGATCGCCCCGCGCTCAGCGCCGCTATGAATAGCTTCCGTTCTATCTCTCGTATATCAATCTTGTTTTTTTCTGTTTTCTCAGATATACTCAACCTGCATACGCCTCCTGTCTGATGTTGTCCGCAAACTCATCATAACAAGTTTCGTATGCGGGAGGAATAGTTTCGCTATTCCTCCTCTTTTTTGCCAATGATTATTTTACACTAAGGGAGTCAAATGCTTTGTCAAACAAAACAATCGCAGAAATATATGGATTGGCGAACGTGCTCCGCCGTATCTGGTTGTCAACAATTCGCAAACTGTGT
>JAAYBH010000497.1 GCA_012718935.1 Clostridiales bacterium | reverse complement strand
TTAAGGCCATAACCATGCAGCTTTTGGTTCTTCTCCTCCTGGTCCGACTCGGGATCTTCCCTTAGATAGGGGTTTCTGATCTCATAGTATAGCAGCGCATCCTTTTGAATCAGCTGGACCGATATCTTCCTCCGGCCTTCCTCCAGCGGCTGGCAGGCTTCAATGGCATTATCCACCGTATTGCCGATAATGACGCTCAGATCGGCGGCGGAGATATTCAGATCCGGTCGGACCCTGATATCCAGTTCCGTTTTAATGTTCATTCTCCGCGCTTTCTGTATGCTGGCATTCAATACGGCGCTGACAACCGTGTGACCCACATCGACGACATTCCCGAGGCCGTCAAACAGCTCGGCTGCCTGGATTATGCATTCCCTGGCATTGTCGATGTCATTTCGGCTTATCAGCTCGTTCATCGTATTCAGATACTTCCTTATATCGTGCCAGAGCGCCCGGGTATTGGCCTGATCCTCCTTGACCTGATTGAAATAATCCACCTTCAGCTGGTACTGCAGGTCGGCCAGCGCATTCTGGCGCTTCATTTCACCGACCTCCTTCATCCGTTCGATGTACATGAATATCACGATATTGATATAGAGTATGCCGACGGCGCCGATAATAAAAGTCCAGGTCAGCTGGGAGGTCTGGTCACGTACAGCCAGATACAGGAAATAGCACACAAAGATACTGAAAACCTGGCTCAGCAGCAGCGGGACCGCCTCGATCAGCGAATCCTGTGACTTCTTTCTTTTTGACAGGTGGATAACAAGGAAGATGAGTAACAACTGGACGAGCTTGCCCAGAACGATATACAGGACACGGTTGTTGCCGAAAACCTCCAGCGTATCGGCCTGAAGCCCGAAGGAGAGCATCAGACCCGAAATGGTATAATCGACGATGATATTGATGACGCAGAATAGCAGGGCGCTGTAAAAAGCATTGATCCATCTGACGCCGAACAGCAGCAGCGACAGGATAAAAAGCGACAGGAACGTAACGCTCAAACGAATCATCTGGGAGATGGGAAAGACACAAAAAAAACACAGAACAGCACCGGTTACGGCATAAGACACCAAGCTGATAAAGGTGCTTCTGACGTTATTCCGGTACATGCCTTTGAGATATATGCTGAATATAAGCACCTCGAGAATCGCCGCGGCGAACTCAACCGAGAAATACACGCGTGCTACCTCCTCAGAAACTGATGCAATGCCCTGAAAACATCGTCCTTTCTTTTCCGGCTGATACTGATGACACGGTTATCCTTCATGATAAGCTCCGACTGAGTCGTGCTGAGCACATGCTCCAGATTGATGAGGAAACTGTTATGCGGCCGGATGAAGTTGCCGCCGCTGAGCAAGTCCTCAATATTCTTCAGCGAATCCCTGTAATCAAAAATGTCGTTTTTCGTGCATGCCCTGACATTATGGTCGAACACCTCAAAATAAAAGATATCCTTTGTGGAGATCATCATATTTTTGCCGCCCACCTCGATCATGATCTTTTTCGGGACGATCTGTTCCAGCGACGCTTTCACGACAATCTCAAACTGCTCATATGTAATCGGCTTGATCAGATACCTGAACGCCACCTCATAACCCTGTATCGTATATTTGCTGCTGTTCGTCACAAAGATGATCAGCGGCTTTTCCTTGTCCGCAGTGAGCACCCTTGCCGCCTCAAAGCCGTTTAGCGGCTTCATTTCGATATCAAGAAATATCAGGTCGTATGACTCCCGGCAGTGCGTGTTCACAAGGTTCAGGGCCGAATGAAACACATCGCAGCTGAGTCCCGCGTCAAATCGGCTGAAATATTCCCGTATGACCGAGGCATCATTTTTATCGTCGTCGCAAACAGCAATTCTCATATTTGTCACCTACTAATGATATCTCACACTGTAGCACATTTTGTTAAAAAATGCTATATCTTGCACGTTACGTCGCCAAACCTGTAAGTTACGTCAAAACTATTGCTATTATATATCATTTGTTTTATGTTATAAAGGAAATTTGGAAATCCCAAATCTATTCCCTCTTCTTTTTCCTTTTTTAAACCGCTTCTACTCTTTTTCTCATACCTAAATAAGCAGTGCGTTTCCGCATCAGGAAACGCACTGCTTATTTTATTTTACGGAGAAGTTCTTGAGCCTCTTTATCAGCTCCCTGGCAAAAAGAATCGATATCTCCTCATTGCTCCTGTCTGTCGTCAGACATTCGATATCGGACAATGACGGGAATTTTTTATACAGGTCATCGACCGTTATCTTGTGCAGCAGCGGCAGTATGACTTTTTGACCGCCCGGATTTTTACGGCGCAGGAACCGGCTCAGCTCTTTCTCCGTCCATTCGCCGTCGAAGATATTTTCCGAAATCACAAGAATAGAAAACTCTGACGCGGCGGCACCCTCGAGGATTTTCTCCTTCCAATTATCCCCCCAGGATAATAACGTCTTGTCATAGCGTATGCCGATACCGAGGCGGCTCAGGCTGTTATACAGCTCATCCGTGTATATCGATCTGTCCCTGCCGGCATGACAAAGGAACAGATCAAACCGCTTCAAACCGTCCTTTTCATCTGGAGGTGTTTTCAATGCCAAAGCCAACACTTCGTTCTCAAGGTCAAAATAAGCTCTTGCGGCATCGTCGATCTCAATGAATTGAGGGATATCGTCTTTCCACACCGGCACCCGGATATACCCTTCGCTGACAAGCTCCCTGAGAACCCCGCTCAGCTCCCTGTATTCGTCATAATTGCTTTTTTCAAAACGCATCCGGAGCATATGAGCCGGAGCATCGCTGTCGGCCAGCTCCCGAAGCAGCTTTTCCGAATTGGACGGCAGCCGTCTATACCCCGCCTCCCCCCTGAGCGTTTTTTGCTTACTGTCGAAATAGCCGAGCCCGTCCGGCGTCAGGACGGCGCTCCACCTGCTCATTTCCAGCGAGAAACCGGCAAGCATGCCCGTCTGCTTCAGATTCATGAAAATTTCGTTCAGCCCTGCCTGCACGTGCTCCGGGAAAAGCGCAATATCCCCCGAAACCGTCAGCGCCGCGTTTCCGTCATACTCCCTTAATATAACCCCCAGCGCCTGCTCAGCCATAGCATCCAATCTCACCTCCCCGCCCGGCATCGCCGACCGCAAGTCAAACAAAGCCGCCTGCTGTTCTCTCAGCACGGCCTTTTTCGGTTCTGCCTGGGGAATTTGAGAATACGCATTAAACTCAATTTTCGACATACAAAGCCCTCCTTCACGCCCCCGTCGTTCCTCTTTCGCTATAGTCTCCTCACAGGGAAGCATCGATGATCATGATTGACCTTCACGGCGCTCCAGCGCCTGTGTGATCAGTGTTGACGCGACCTGGAATGCCTTGATCCGGCGAATGAGCAGCGTGTGCTGTGAGGTGACCTCCGTATGCTCAGGTGCGACTTTTTATGATATACTATGATATCCTTATTCTAATCATAAAGCCCATTCCCAATTTTAGCAAGGGCGGTGTTGTCATTTACTCTCGGAGGAAAACAATCGGACCAGGGCGGCAGACTCAACGAATTGGAGAAACGGGTTGAAAAACTCAAAATAATAGCCGGCTGAATAAAAAAGATCGCGGTGCAGGGTGTCTGCACCGCGTTTTATTAATAGGGGTTATTTTTTAAAGCCCGGTCCCATGTTGCAGAAGGTCATGGTCAGTTCCAAGTCGGACAGGCGGCGCGACTCCCTTTTATGTAATGTCGCCGGGTTTGGGTACGGGTAGTTCATGGCGTCGAACGCGTCGTTTATGATGATACCCGAGCCGTGGAGCTCTTTGGCGTGGAGAATGCAATAAACCATCGCCGCGCCGCCGGCCTCCGGCGGAATCATACCGTGAAAGCCGGGCATGGCGAACATGGACGGATCGAATTTCGGCATGCCTTCCTGCGGAGGCGGCAGCTTGGAAAAATCGATGCGCGCGACGCCTGCAGGCGTCAGGCAGAAGACATAGACACCGGTATCCTTGACTTCGTTGGCAAGGGACATCATGACGGACGTTGCCGCCGCTTTACCCGCGCAGTAAACAGTACCCCCAACCATTGGCGGCATGAAGTGAAACTGCGTGGCGCTGTAGGTCACAACACCGTGGCCGCGCTCCAGCATTCCAGGGACGAATGCCTTGATCGCCAGCGCCACACCGCGCCCGGAGATGGCATAGGACGAATCAAGATCGCTGATCGGCGAAGATAATATCGGGCCGTTCAAGCGCATATTCATGGCGTTATTGACGAGGATATCGACTTTGCCGAACTTTTCAAACGCCTGTTCCGCCAGGTTTTTGATATCGCTCTCGCTTGTGACGTCTGTTTTTACAAAGAGCGCCGTGCCGGGTCCGTTCTCGGCGTTGATGACGCGCTCCGTCTCGGCGCCGGCCTCCGCGTTAAAGTCCGCGATGACAACCTTTGCTCCTGCCCTCGCGATTGCGCGCGCATAGCCCAGACCCACATTGCTCGCGCCGCCCGTCACGACTGCAACCTCGCCCTTCAGCGCGTCTTCCTTAAGACCCGCGTACGCCAAATCAATCGGTTCAATGTTGAGAATTGTGCTGGTAACTGCCTGTGCCGCCGTTGCCATAAGATTTCTCCCTTCGATCAGATATAATATTTGACCCCAGTATGGCATGACGGCATCCTAAAATCAACATGTTTTAAGACTCCTGCTTCGCTGACGGTTCAGCATTCACCTGATAAGTGTTGACGCCCCTGAAATC
>JAAYBH010000496.1 GCA_012718935.1 Clostridiales bacterium | reverse complement strand
GGGCTGAGGTTTACGTCGATCGGATCGGAGCCATCCACCGTTGCCGTTGCATGCCAGTCATAGGTGAGCGTACCCTTAGCCATCATTGGCATGCTGTCAAAATCAAATGTGATCGTGGTATCAGCACCCATCCACCAGGTGAAGGCCCAAATATCGGCTGGCTTGTTGCGGTCAATGCCGACAAATACGCCGGTTATCTCGTCATAGTTGCCGGTCAATACAGTGCCGGCAGAATTATAGAATGTGATCGTCATTTTGCCGTCCCCGGTATCCTCAACTCGTGCACGCCAGTCTGTAAGCGGCTCGGGGCCATCGCCGCTATCCCAAACACCCTTCACCTCATAGATACCTGAAACAGACTCGTAAATTTTAAGCGTCATAAAGGCGCAACCTTCAGTATCCGTTCTGACAACCCTTACAAAAACCGAATCATCCTCAATCGTGAGATTCCAAACGGCATCCTCGCCGACCTGAACGGTTTGCACCGTATCTTCCTCAATGCTGCAGTTCCCCGTGATTTCGATTTTCAAGGATACGCTTGTGCTCTCGGCATCGGGTACACTCGCTCTAACAGTGTATTCTCTGAAACCTGTTTCAGCAAAAAGATCAACGATACTCCTGTCTAACAATTCCTGCATCGTGTAAGGGCTTTTGCCTTGCTTTTCGCGTTCGCTATTGATGGCTTGGAGAACAGCCTCGTCCACGCGCAAAACGCCCTTTCCCATTCCTTCGGGAATTGGCGTTGACCCGCTCTCTGTGCTGATTGCGCCCGCTGCCGTTTGGACAAGCAAATCCTTAATCTGAGCGGCGTCCATGCCGGGACTAATTGACTGGATCAGCGCGATGGCCGCCGATACCTGAGGTGCGCAGAAGCTGGTGCCGCTCGCCTTAATCGGCTGACCGTTCTCGTCTACACCAAGCAGCATCTCAACACCGGGGGCAGACAGCGTGACCTCGGCATTTTCCGAGGCGGCATAGTTTGAGAACTCCGCGCGCGTGCCATCGTTATTCAGCGCACCGACTGTAATCACATTGGGAAGCTTCATTCCCGCGGGGTAGTAGTTGCTGCCGTTTAGAGCGCCCTTGCTAAGCGGATCGCGCCCTTCGTTTCCGGCTGCAGCAACAAAGATAACATTGGGGTGGGATTTATAAATCTCTTTAAAAAACTTCTCGTAAGCCTTGCTGACCCATTGGTGCTGGTCACGCGGAAAAGCTGGCCCATATGAGCAATTGATTACGGTTGCCCCGGATTCGACCTGCTCCTTCAGGTAGACCAGCGCCTTCATCGTGTAAGTATAGTTCATGCCGTTTTCGGTGTAGGATGCCTGCGTTATGTCATCTTCATCATAATCAGTTTGTTGGCTCTTTTTTCCATCGTACAGATTTTTTATATTAATGGAAAGCTTATCTCCCAAAACAGAAGCAATGCCAACCATTCCATCGTTTTCATGATCCGCGCCTATCACATTGGTGACCATTGTGCCGTGGTTAAGCCCTCCATTGACAATCTGATTTTTGACGTCTTTTTCGGGCACGTCGGTCTTGTCTCCAATCACATTAACCTTGCCCTTATATTCGTTTGACCCGGTATAAAGAGAGCTGTCGAGAACGCCCGCGTTTACCTTATTTAGCTTAACGCCGCTGCTCTTTATGATGCGCCACGCGTTTTCCATACCGATGGCCTTATAGTGCGACGAATTGTTCGGGTCGGTATAAAGGGGGTCACGAAGGGGAGTGCAGGGGGTCCCCTCCGCATCCTTGCCGTAAACTTCAACATTGGGGAAGGCCGTTTCGACTCCGCTCATGGCAAGGGTGGTTTCCAGCAGCCTCGAAAGCTCAGTCTCCGTTCTTCCTTCTGTTTCAATTTGATACAGGTTGATCATTTCGATCTCGCCGACAATGACACCACCCAACTGCTGGATTATTTTTTTAGCCTCGCTTTTTC
>JAAYBH010000495.1 GCA_012718935.1 Clostridiales bacterium | reverse complement strand
TTCCTTTTTTAATGTAAGGTATTTTTTACCACAACGAAATTATTATTGATTTACTTGTATACGGCGCATGAATAAAAAACAGGAGGGTATACATATGAAAAGAAGGTACACGGAGCCCACGCTTAAGGCTTTTGATATCAGAGCAGAAGAAAAGATTGCAGGCAACTGCGGCGGAGGAGAACACTACTGGAACGGCCAGCTTAGCGGTAATCCTCCCCCTGAATGGTTAGGCTCTTGCATTGACCCCAGAAATCCCCTGCAAGCAAACAGCAACTGACAGGTTTTAAACCTCAAAGAAACAGCGTAACTAATATACATATGCGCCTCGATGCAGGCGCATATTGTTTTGTCGTTTGACTCGGCGATAAAGAAGGTGGTTCTTTATGCGTGAAAGCCTTAATATATGCGGAATAAATATGTGCCTTGATGTAGAAGATGCGTACTTATTCAACGATTGTAATTATAAGCCGTTTTATTTGGCACATGAGCGTGACACCGATATATCTGTTGTAATGTCGACGACCGTCAGGCTTCTGGAACTCCAGCAAAATTTTCTCAGGATCAACACCACGTGCTCATATTATGACGAAACCGCTAAGAGTCATCTCCAATGGGACATAGCTATGCTTGAGGAGGACGGGAAAAAGTGCCGCTCCTGGATGAGCGCCAACACCGATTGGTCAACAATTAAAATTTATGCGAATAAAACGCCTTTACCGCCTTATCTCGAAACCAACTATCTAATATCGGCGTTTTCCTCCAGGCTGTCTTATTTCGGCGGCTTTGTCATGCATGGCTCCGTTGTTGAGCATAACGGGCTCGGCGTCGTATTCACAGCGTCCTCGGGCGTCGGTAAGACAACCCATGCTGAGTTGTGGGCAAAGCATTTTGCAGATCCGATTATCAACGGGGACAGGGCTGTTTTGCGGGTGATCGGCGAAGAGGTATTTGTCTACGGCTCCCCATGGAGCGGTTCATCCGTTTACGTGGTAAACAGTAAAGCCCCGCTTGCGGCAATCATTGTTCTGGAACAGGCAGATGTAAACCAGATTAGAAAACTGAATATTTTAGAATCGCTGCAATATTTCGCCACGCACTGCTATTTACCCGTTTGGAGCGGCGAGCTCACCGCACTGTGCATGAAAACACTGGATGAGGTGCTGAAGCGTACGCCCGTTTATCTGCTTCAATGCAGGCCGGATCAGGCTTCTGCTGAATTAGTCCGCGATACAATATTTTAACCTAAGAAAATCTATATTGTGGTGCATTTATGATTGACCAGCATATCGAAACGTTGTCTATAAAAAGTCAGGAACTGACCCCCCTTCTTGCGCAGGTGCTGGAAGGTGGCGGGCAGTTTAAGCTCCTCGTCACCGGCGATAGTATGTCACCTTTCTTGGGGCACCTGCGAGATAGCGTTATACTTAAGGAGGCGTCAGGTCATAAACTGAAGCGCGGAGATATCGTGCTGATACGCCGCCGGGAATCCGACAGATATGTTCTTCACCGTATCATTAAGATGAAACCGGACGGCTTTATCATGAACGGCGATGCTCAGAATTGGGATGAATTTGTACCTTTTGAGCAGGTCGTTGCGGTTGTCAGCAAGATTGAAAGAAAAGGCCGTCTGATCTCCTGCGACAGCCGGGGATACCGTTTTCTCAGCTGGCTGTGGATGCTGCTGCGCCCTTTCCGCGGGCTGCTTTTCAAAGTGATAGGAGTGCTCGCCGTTATACGCAGAAAGATAAAACCATCCAAAAAATGATAATTGAATTCCGCAGCTGATAACCGGAGTGCAGTATATTACTGTGCTTCGGTTATTCTCATAAAAACAGCCTCAATAAATCGGAGGATATACAGCTTGACAGATATTAAAAACTGTTTTTTAATATTTTTTAGATATATTGTATATGTAAATTAAAAAAAGTCAGGTATTCCGACGAAAAACGTTCAGCTTCGCATATGCAGCAAAATGAAATCGATATGGAGGAAAGCTCAATGGTGTACGGCAATATGAAAATGTGGATCGGCGGAGAGTGGGTCGACGCCGAATCAGGGAAGACCTTCCCCACCGTCAATGTGACA
>JAAYBH010000008.1 GCA_012718935.1 Clostridiales bacterium | reverse complement strand
CATTCCCCCGTGCGCCGCGACATGATCTCGTTGCCGCTTTTAGTAACCTTGCCGAGCCGGGGGGTCTCCCCGTACAGCGCCAGGCAGATCGCATCGAGTATCGTAGATTTTCCCGCGCCGGTGGGTCCGGTAAGCGCAAAGATCCCGTTGGCGGTGTACTCCGGGGCCGTGAAATCGATACGCCACGTCCCGTAGAGAGAGTTAAGATTCTTGAAACGAAGTTCGAGGATTTTCATAGCCGGATCCTTTACTCAGCATTGATATCTTCCTCATTGATCGTACGCACGATCTCGCTGTAAGCAGCCTTAAGTTCTTCACGCTCTTCGGACGCAATTTCATACTCATCGAGACAACGCTCGAACACATCCGACACATTCAAATCGTCAAGCGTCTCCCTCTCATGCTCCCGATGCAGCACGCGGTCGTAAGTCCGCCTTGTCTTTACCTGCAACAATTCCATCGACGTACCCTTCACCGCTTCCTCGATCGTCTCGCGCAGGTTGGCGCCCGCGTCCAAGTCCGTATATTCGACCTCGAGCCAGGCTGAACTTTCTTCGCGTTTCAGCTGTTCTATTCTGCCCAGGATTTCTTCAAGAGTACCCGAAACTCGCTCCAGCACCTTAAAACACGGCACAACCAGTTCGCTGACCACCGGCTTCTGGTCACCGGCAAGCTCAACAAGCAGCACCTTTTTATCCTGTCCCGCCTCACCGTACCCCATGGCGATCGGTGAACCGCAATATCTGACATGCCGGCTGCCTCCCACACACTGCGCGCCGTGCAGATGGCCCAGCGCAACATAGTTCAGGCACGGCAGAAATACGTCATTACCCACGTGTGCCAGCGACCCCACATACAATTCCCGGACCCCATCACCCTCGCTCACCTGTCCGCCGGCTGTAAACAGGTGTCCCATGCCAATGATCGGCACATCGCCATACCCTTCCCGCCGCAAGCAGTCCTGCCTCTGCCGCACCGCAGCACACACATCCGCATAATGCTTTCTTATGCCATCAATGAGCTTGGCGTTCTTATCAGCGAGAGTTTCACCCGGCTCGACCTTACGAATATCCGTGTCCCGCAAATACGGCACCGCACATACGATAGCCTGGGGCCGCTTGTCTATATCGGAAAGGACGATCACCTCGTCGTCGGGATTCCCCGTCACAGCCCCCACCACATGCACATTGAACGCCCGCAGCATTTCTCTGGGAGCATTTAAAAACGAAGGCGAGTCATGATTCCCGCCGACTACAACCACATGCCGGCAGCAGCCCAACTGCGCCACCCTGCCCAGAAACCCGTAATACAACTCCTGCGCCCGGTTGCTCGGCGTGGTCGTGTCGAACACATCCCCTGCCACCAGCAAAGCCTCCACCCGCTCAGTCTCAATGGCAGACCCCAGCCAGTCCAGAAACCCGGCAAACTCATCATACCGCTTACGCCCATGAAGCGACCGGCCCAGATGCCAGTCGGAAGTGTGGATGAATCTCATTTGACCTCTTTACCGTTACTAAGTAATTGAAATTAAAAGAGATTTTAAATTAATTTTATTTGCATCCGCCACCGAATCTATGATATCCTTATATCGGATCTGAGGATGGGCTAGACTCATTAGTAGGATCCCCAGGGCCCGAAAGGGCCCCTTTTTATTTTATCTGCACACGATCCCCAAAGGGTGACTACGACTGGCCACCTTACAAAGAACGCCGTCAAGCCTGTCGAAATAATTCTTTCCGCCTTTCTCCTTTACATAACGACACGGTATATGCTTCTGATAAAGAAAAAAAGCATTTACATCAGCCTATTGAACAAAATACGAATGGGCCGAATTTCTATGTGTAGGATCCTCGACCAGCGTTGTCACAAGGATCGGTCTGAAACCCGCTCCGAACTTGCTAGGCACCGGATTATAACGGCGCATTTTTCGCAAGAGCGTGCGTAACTTCGGCTCATCGGTCTGATCAGTGATCAACACACCGTAATCCTGCGGGTTTTGCGGTCCCGGGAAGTTCTTCCCGTCAATAGTATTATGAAACCGTTGGATCAGCGTCATCCATGCGATCTCGAAGATATCGGATGCTGCATTCTTATTGCTCTTGTCTACCAGCACATTTATGATGTTGACATGTGGTAATTGCGCCTGGAAATCAAGCACATCGCGCAGGATTTGGATAACGTAAAATATCTTTCGCACAATTTGTAAAAGAAAAAGTCCTCCAATCAGGTAAAATGGTTAAATAACCACCAGGCAAACCCGAAAGGAGGACTCATGAAACCCAAAAGTATTATACGGGTAGATGAGGCGGCGATTCAAGAAGAATTAAATGAAAAAATCCGGCTCAGCGTCGAGGAAACGCTCAATAATCTGCTTGATGCCGAGGCCGATCAGCTTTGCGGAGCAAAGAGATACGAACGAAGTGAAGCCCGTAAGGATACCCGGGCCGGTCATTACGAACGTGGTTTGCAGACGCGTGTGGGCCAGGTGAGCCTGAAAGTACCCAAACTTCGCAAGCTGCCGTTTGAGACCGCGATCATTGAAAGGTACCGTCGGCGTGAGATATCGGTGGAAGAAGCCATGATGGAAATGTATCTGGCGGGTGTATCGGTACGCCGTGTCGAAGACATCACCGAAGCGCTCTGGGGAGCCAAAGTCTCGCCGGGGACGGTCAGCAACATCAACCAGAAGCTATACGAGCGCATCCACGCCTGGCGCAACGAGTCGCTGGAAGCCGAATACCCGTACGTATACTTTGACGGGATCTGCTTAAAACGCAGCTGGGCCGGTGAGGTGACGACCGTGTCGGTCTTGGTGGCGATCGGCGTTGACCGCGAAGGATACCGGAAAATACTCGGAATCGTCGAAGGTGGCAAGGAAGACAAGGCCGGCTGGAACATGATGATGCGGCACTTAAAAGAACGCGGATTAAAGCGGATCAAGCTGATCATCTCGGATAAGTGCATCGGCTTGGTAGAATCGGCTGAAGAACACTTCCCCAAGGCTAAATGGCAGCGCTGCGTGGTCCACTTCTACCGCAACGTCTTTAGCGTCATCCCCAGCGGTAAGGTCAAGCCGGTAAGCATGCTGCTTAAAGCGATCCACGCGCAGGAATGCCGGGAATCGGCATTGATCAAAGCACGTGCGGTTGCGACGCAACTGAAGAAAATGAAACTGGGCAAAGCCGCTGAGATGATCGAGAACGGAATCGATGAGACGCTGACCTATATGGGCTTCCCGCTTGAGCACTGGACGCGGATCAAAACCAACAACCCGCTTGAGCGTCTGATGCGTGAGATCAGACGCCGCACGCGCGTCGTCGGCTGCTTCCCTGACGGAGAATCGGCCTTGATGCTTGCGGCCGCTCGGCTCAGGCACGTCGCAGGGACCAAATGGGGAATGATGCGTTATCTGAACATGGAATTATTCAAGCGGCAGGAGCTGAGCTTTGAAAAGGTGCTGGCAACGGCGTGAGGACTTTTTCTGCAAATGTGCGAAAGAATCTTGACACTACCTTCATTAGACATAACTCCCCCAAAGTAGAACAATATTCTACTCCCACCCTGCGGAGAATTCAAACCAATACATTGCTATTTAACGGGTTAAACGCTCAATTCTGCCAAGTGGAAAAACTGGAAACAAGGCTGTTACGGAATAAATTCACACTATAGGAGGATCCCATAGTGTAAACTTAAAGCTTTTTAAGCAGCCTCTCTGCCTCAAAAGCCGCGACCGGGTCTTTGCTCTGACGGGCGATGGCGGTGATCAGCTCTGTCGCTTGCGGTTTATCGGGGAAATACTTCAAGGCTTCGAGGGCATCGCTGTACTGCTCACGAACAATAAATTTTCCCGCTTCAGTAATCATATCCGTATAGCCGAATTTGGCCAGAATTGTCATCGCCATTTGATGCTTGTAATCAAACGAACCATTAATATATCTGGCGGTTAAAACGTCATAAACCTTTCTCTGCTTATCCGAAGTAATCAAGTCATAATCGCATCT
>JAAYBH010000065.1 GCA_012718935.1 Clostridiales bacterium | reverse complement strand
ATTCACAGATACTTTTCAGGTCCATCGCTGATACTCCTTATCATTCCGCAAAGCTACGGTTTCTCATATCGGTATTGCCATCATTATACCATAATTTCGGAAAAAACAACAGAACAAAGCTTTGCCTTCATGGAGCATCAATGATATACTGGCAATGATCAGACCAAACGAGAAAAATCAAGGGGGTGCGCATTATGCGCATCAGAATTACGGCTGTTTCAGTCGTCTATAAAGCCCTGATTGTTTTGACGGGTATTTACGGCCTGCTCCTCGTTTTCGGCATCTTTGACGGACGCTTCAGCCTGTCATCTCTCCGTTTCTTCACGGTGCTGAGCAATCTGTTGTGTGTCGTCTATTTCGCCGCCGATATCGTTTACATCATCACTCAAAAAGAAACGCTGCCCGTATGGTTTCCGGCGCTGAAGGGGATCGCGACGATGGCAATCACCGTCACATTGCTGGTGGCTCACTTTATTTTGGGTATGCGCTTTACCATGGCGGACTCACTGAGCTTGACGCTCGTCATTATGCACTACGCAGTGCCGATCCTGACGATTGCAGACTGGCTTCTGTTTGATCCAAAAGGGCTGATGACGTTCCGCTCACCGCTTTACTGGGCGATCGGACCGCTTCTCTACTTTGTCTATGCCATGATCGCTGCCCGGATCGGCGGCGGGATTGGTTACGGCGGCTCGCGCTATCCGTATCCCTTTATGGATGTGGATCAGCTCGGTTGGGGGACCGTCCTGCTGACGATACTGTACTTAACGGCGTTTTTTCTCGCGCTGGGTTATGTTTGGGTGTCGATTGACAAGGGGCTGGCAAAGGTGGCTCGCCGCGGAACGAAAGCAAAAAGTAAGCAGGCAGGTTGAACGTCAAAAAACTAAGTTTACATAAGGAGACGATCGTATGTACAACACGCTGCGCAACGACTATTCGCCGCTCCGCGATCTGGGGCTTGACGCGCCGCCAGTCGGCGTGAAGTTCAGTTTCTTCAAGCCGGAGGGTATCCCGCCGCTGGCCGCTGATACCGCGCTCTCGCTTTGTGAAATCCTGAGAAAAGCGCAGCTTGACAACAGGCCGTTCTACTTCTCGAGAGACAATAAAGAAACGTGCATCGGGAAAATCATCCTGGGCATGGAGGAGTTTACGCCGTTTGAGCAGAGCGGGCAGATCGGGGAGCGGCTCGGAGTTTTCGAGGAAGCCCGCGCCAACCAGAACCTCTATCAGTATGTCCCGAAGCTGGATAGGGGGATTGCCAACTACGTGGCGTTTTCCCCGACGGATCAGCTCAGTTTCGAACCGGATGTGCTTGTTATCAGCGCGAAAACAGAAATCGCGGAGATTGTCCTGCGCGCCGTGACGTATTCGACTGGCGAGATGTACAAATCCTCCTGCACGCCCGTCATGGGCTGCGGCTGGTTTCTCGTTTACCCGTATAAAACCGGAGAGGTCAATTTTATCCTGCCGTCGCTCGTCCACGGGCCCCGCGGCCGCGAGCTCTGGTCAAACGACACGCTCCTCGTCAGCATTCCGTACCGCTGGATCCCGACGGTGCTCACAAATCTCGCGCGCATGAACCATCATCTGCCGTCCCATGAGAGCAAACAGCAATATTATGATGAGTTCGGCGGGATCATGAAGGATTTAGCGGAGAAAGCGAAGAATCCATAATAAACGGAACCGGAGGCTGCTTCATGGATATCCTGGCGAATTTTAACCCGTTCGAGGGGTCAATGGAGAAACCGATCATCGATGTTGCTGAGATCGAACGCAAGCACCTGGATATCCCTTATGCATCCGGATCTCCGAATCAGAGGCTTGATATCTATTTGCCAACCGAGGGAGACGGGCCGTTTCCGACGGTCATCTTTGTACACGGCGGGGCCTTCATCCTCGGCGACAAGAGGGATACGCAGCTTTATCAGGCGATCGGCGGGATCAAACGCGGGTATGCCGTTGCGTCTGTAGAGTACCGGCTGGCTTTCGAGGCGAAATACCCTGCGGCAGTCTTTGATGTCAAAGCGGCTATACGTTTTCTCCGCGCCAATGCGCCCTGTTATAAGCTGGACGGCGACCGCTTCGCGCTGTGCGGCGACAGCGCCGGCGCGCATTACGCCGTTATGGCGGCCGCGACGGAGGGAAATCCGGCTTTCGAGGATTTAGGACAGGGCAACGCGTCGTACTCCTGCGCGGTGCAGGCCGTCGCCAGCCGCTTCGGGCCATATGACTTTTCATTAGAGAGCAGAATGGCTTGGGAAGACCCGCCGAAGGCGGACCCCTATTTTCCGGAGATAGAAACGCATCTGCTCGGCGCGCATTCCCAGGATATCGGCGGCCTCGTTTACTTTACAAATCCCCTGAATTTTGTCAGTCCCGGCTTTCCGCCGATATTCATCGAGCACGGTACGGAGGATATCATCGTGCCGGTCGTCCATGCATACCAGCTTGAAGAGAGAGTCCGGGCAGTTTGCGGGGCTGGCCGCGCCCAGCTGGTGATCATGGAAGGGTATAACCACGGCGGCATTGACGAGCGCTGGATCGAGCCGGGCAATGACGACATGATGTACATGTTTTTCGATAAGCACCTGAAAAAAGCGGGGCGTGGGCTTTCTCACGCCGATCATGATCGATAATTAATAAAATAAGCATATACGGAGGTAAATCACATGGAAACCTGGTCAGTCATCATGCCGCCCGAGGGTGTGATGGAGATCCCGATGGCCGACGTCAGCAAAATCAGCCGGAAATTCCTCGATATTCCGTATGCCTTTCAGTCACCGAACCAGAAGCTCGATATCTATCTGCCGGCGGAGGGGGACGGGCCGTTTCCGACAGTCATCTTTGTGCACGGCGGGGCGTTTATTCTCGGCGACAAGCGCGACGCGCAGCTCTTGCAGGCGCTTCATGGCATCAACCGGGGCTATGCCGTCGTCTCCGTTGAGTACAGGCTTGCCGGTGAATCCAGATACCCCGCGGCGCTTTTTGACGTCAAGGCAGCCGTCCGGTTTTTAAGGGCCAACGCCCCCAAGTATATGCTGGACGGCGACCGGTTTGCGCTGTTGGGCGACAGCGCCGGCGGCCATTATATCGTCATGGCTGCCGCAACGCAGGAGAATCCTGCCTTTGAGGATTTCACCATGGGCAACGCGTGTTATTCCAGTGCGGTACGGGCTGTCGCCAGCCGTTTCGGCGTATATGATTTTTTGATCCAGCGGGAAAAAGGGAGCCTAAACCCGCCGGAGGCCGACACGAATTTCGAGGACATCGAAAAGGCGCTGTTCGGCTCTGCAAGCAATCATATCACTGGCCTCATGCACTTTGCCAATGTTCTGAATTTCATCACAAGGGATTTTCCGCCCATATACCTCCAGCACGGCTCCGGTGATAAAACAGTGAACGTCGCCCAATCGATTGTCCTTGAAGAGAGGATACGGGCTGTATGCGGCGCAGGACGCGCCGAGCTCAGGATCATGGACGGTTATGATCACGGCGGTGTTGATTTACGGTGGGATCAGCCGGAAAATGACGATATGATCTTCGCGTTTTTTGATAGACACTTGATATAGGAGGTATATAGAATGTCGGTACCTGTCATTCATCCGCCTGAGGGGACTTTCGGGGTCCCACAGATCGACGTCGGTAAAATTAAACGGAAAGTTCTCAATGTCGCGTATGCGACCCAGTCGCCGAATCAGCTGCTCGACCTCTATCTGCCAACCGAGGGAGACGGACCTTTTCCGACGCTTGTCTATATCCACGGCGGGGGATTCTTTATGGGCGACAAGAGGGACGCTCAGCTTCACTGCCCCTATGACGGCATAAACCGCGGCTACGCCGTCGCCTCGGTCGGCTACAGGCTGGCCACCGAAGCGAAATATCCCGCCGGCTTGTTCGACGTCAAGGCGGCGATCCGATTTTTAAGGGCGAACGCGTCAAAATACATGCTGGACGGCGACAGGTTCGGCGCGTTCGGCGACAGCGCCGGCGGATTCTATGCCGTCATGACGGCAGCCACCCAGGGCAATCCCGCATTTGAGGATTTATCAATGGGCAGCGCCTGTTATTCAAGCGCGGTGAAGGCAGTCGTCAGTTGGTTCGGTGATTTTGATATCGCCGCGAACCTTAAGGATATCGAAGAAAACGGCTGGGAGAATCCGGTATTTCAGGATATTGACCTGATCTGGCTCGGCGCGAAAAGCAGGGATATTGACGGCTTGGCGCGCTTTGCAAATCCACTCCTGTATATCACCCCCTGCTTTCCGCCGCTGTACCTCCTGCACGGCTCGAAGGACCATACGGTCTCTGTGGGTCAGGCGTATCTGATGGAGGAAAAGGTGCGCACAACCTGCGGGGCGGACCGCGTAAAGCTGGAGGTTATGGAGGGATATGACCACGGCGGCTTTGAAACCCGATGGAACGATCAAACGAATATCGACAAGGTCTACGCGTTTTTCGATCAGCATGTAAAATAAACTATTTTGGAAAGGATAGAGATTTATGCCGCTGATATATGAGGAAAGTGTCCGGAAAGACGCTCTATACGAGGTTGCAAAAAAAATGATGACCGCCGCGCGGACTGCGCCCAAGGGACACGGAACCGACAATCTAATTATTGCCGTGGCGGAGCGAGATGTTATCGAAGCAATTGCCGCGAAGATGAAGGATATGGTACAGACGGGCGAAGCGGCGGAATTTTTCAACCGTGACGCAAACAATATCCTCCAAAGCGATATTCTTGTCCTGCTGGGAACGAGAATCAAACCCCTTGGCCTCAGGAACTGCGGCCTGTGCGGTTTTAAGGACTGCGAGGAGAAATATATGCATCCGGAGCATCCCTGCGCCTTCAATACGGGCGACCTGGGCATCGCAGTCGGCTCCGCAGCTAGCGTCGCGGCGGATGCGCGGGTGGACAACCGGATCATGTTTACCGTCGGGAAAGCTGCCAGGGCGCTCAATCTGCTTGGCGACGAGGCAAAGATCATCTATGGCATACCGCTGAGCGCGACAGGCAAGAACCCCTTCTTTGACAGGAAGTAGAAGGAGAGGCAATGAGAATTATGGCCGTTGATTACGGCGACGCGCGGACGGGGATTGCCGTGTCCGACGAGATGGGCGTCCTCGCAGGTGAAGCGTTTATTATAACGGAATGGTCGCCGGAGCGGGCGGCGGAAAAAATCGCCGACGCGGCACAGTCGCGCCGCGTCGGACAAATCGTGCTGGGTTATCCGAAAAACATGGACGGGACCCTCGGACCCCGCGCCGAAAAAAGCGAGGCGCTGGCGGCACTGCTCCGGGAGCAGCACGGACTCGATGTTGTACTGTGGGACGAGCGTCGGACCACCGTCGACGCCCATCGGATTCTATCGGAAGCCGGTGTCAGCGGCAAAAAGCGCAAGGACACGGTGGATGCCGTCGCCGCGACGCTCATATTGGAAGGGTATCTGAACAGCAGGAGATGAGATGGTAGGCGGGTTTGGAACCCGCCTCTACGGTTTATCACGCTATCTTCTCCCTTTTCCTGAAGACCTCCGACAAACCAATTATGATAATGAACACGCCGAATATTTTTTTCATCAGCGACGTATCGATGCCGGACGCCAGAAAGGATGTGGTGACGGCGGTCAGGACGCCGGCGGCAGCGGCGTATAGGGCAAGCTTCGTTTCGACGAGCTTGTTTTTTATATGCGACCAGAGCGCCGAGAGTGAAGTGGGGAGAAAATACATGAGATTAATGCCCTGCGCCGTCTGCTGCGCCACGCCTGTAAAAGCCGTCAGGTAGACAACAAGCAGCGAACCGCCGCCGATGCCCCAGGCTGAAATGACGCCGGTGATAAGCCCTGCCAATACAGAAATGATAAAGCGCATAAAAAATGACTCCGAGATATTATAATAAGCTCCTGATTCCGCCATAGATGAGCAGCAGTCCGAAGACGCGGTGCAGGAGTGCTGTCGGGATGCTCTTAAAGCAGCGGCCGCCGATGAAGCCGCCAATAAGGCCGCCGGTCAGATAGGGGAGTGCCTGCATAAAGTCGATACCGAATTTTAACAGGTAGACAGCCGCCGACACAGCACACAGCGGCAGGATGATGAAGACGGAAGTGGCGAAGGCCTTGCGCTCGTCCATTTTGACCCAACGGATGAGGAGCGGGACGAGGAGCATGCCGCCGCCCGCGCCGAAAAATCCGTTGAGAGCGCCTGCCAGTGCCCCAGCGACGGCGCATTTGATTTTTGGTGACATGGCTTTCAGTTTTTCCACAGCTTCAGATATCCCTTGTCGTTCAAATGCTTCACCATGATGAGACCGATGGGGAACAGGATCATACCGACAACACCGGCGGAGCAGAATCCCACATACATGGCGATGAGCGTCACAATGGGAGGCAGCCCGATCTGCCGGCCGATCAGCTTTGGCTCGAGAAGATTGCGTACCGCCGTATTAACGAGAAAAATAACAAGGAGGGCTATGCCGTTTTTGAGGTTGCCGCCAATCATGGTGACGATCGCCCACGGGACAAGCACAGCGCCGGAACCGAGGACGGGCATCAGATCGACGAAAGCGACCAGCAGCGCCAGCAGAATGGCAAAATCTATCCGCATGAATAAAAAGGCGACGGTCATTTCGGCAAAGGTGATGCCGGCCAGCATCAGCTCCGCTTTAAGCCACTTGCCGAAGGTGCAGAGGAGGTCGTTTTTAAAGTCCTTCATCGATTTGTGCCGGCTTTTCGGTATCTGGCGCATAATAAAGCCTGTCACATCCGTATAGCCGCAGCTTATAAAGAAAACGCTCAAGGCGCACGTGAAGAAAAACAGGATAAGCTTCGGTGTTGTTTTTGCGACACCTGTCAATATTCCCAGGACCTTTCCGGACAGCGCAGCCGGCAATTCTGCACTTCTGGCAGCGAAGCCGTCGAGGACATCAGTCAGATAATCCTGAATCTCAGGCGGAGCAGCCTTGATATAGATATTAATTCTGTCACCGATTATTGTAGCCGTCTTTGAGAGGCTCTTTAAAAGAGTCGGGAGATCGTTGACAAATGCCGTCAGTTCAATGACCGCGCGGCCTATGATGAAGACGGTCAGCGCAATCAGAGCCGTAAAGATGATGATCGTACAGACAGCCGATGCGGCGCCGCGCCGGAATTGATAACGCTCCGTCAGATGGCGCACGACCGGCTCAATGAGGCGTGCGATGGCAATGGCAACGATGAACGGAAGAAGCCAGGGCAGGGCATACCTGAGTATGAGCCATAGAAGTATAATACTGACGGCGCCGTACAGAAAGTATAGCCCGCGGCGCAAATGCTTGTTCTCAGGCACTGTCATCACCACACAAAAAAGGTCGTCAACTGCTTTCCGATTTATGGCTTGAGTTAAATTATGGCTTCAATCGCTTAAAACGGTTGCACAATAAAACAACCTATGGTAGTATACTAAATTACGAAAAGGTATATACGCGTTTAGGACAGGCGCGCGACAGTAGTTGGGGGGCATAGGGATGTTTGATATTGCGATATTGGGTTTTGGTACGGTTGGATCCGGCGTGATGGAAGTCATAGAAAAAAATTCCGACATGATATCGCAGAACGCGGCGCAGGAGGTCAGGGTCAAATATATCGTTGATGTCAGGGATTTTACAGGCAGCCCATATGAGGATCTGATTATCAGGGATTTCGCCATCGTCGAGAATGATCCGGACGTCAAGGTGGTTATTGAAACGATCGGCGGCGTCGGCGTGGCTCTTGAATTTTCGCTCCGTAGTCTGCGCGCAGGCAAGAGCGTCGTCACCTCCAACAAGGAACTCGTCGCGACCCACGGCTATGAACTGACCCGGCTCGCCCGGGAAAAAGGCGTCAACTATCTGTTCGAAGCCAGCGTCGGCGGCGGTATCCCGATCATACGGCCGATTACCCAATGTCTGGCGGCCAACAAGATTAAGGAAATTTATGGCATATTAAACGGCACAACGAATTATATTTTGACTGAGATGGTGAAAAATGGCGCGACCTTTGATCAGGCGCTGGGGCAGGCTCAGGCAAACGGGTATGCGGAGGCCAATCCGGACGCCGATATCAAGGGTCACGATGTGTGCCGGAAGATATGCATCCTGTCGGCGCTCTGTTTCGGGCATCATGTTTATCCGAACCTCGTCCCGACGGAGGGAATCGAGTCGGTCACGCTGACCGATATCGCTTATGCCGGCAGCATTGGGTATAAAATCAAGCTGCTGGGACGGGCCATATCTAGGGAAGACGGAAAAATCGCCGCGTATGTGGCGCCGCATCTCGTCAGGGAAGAAAACCTGATTTCCGGCGTCGAGGGTGTGATGAACGGTATCGTTGTCCGGGGCAACGCCATTGGTGACGTGATGTTTTATGGGGCGGGCGCCGGCAAGCTGCCGACAGCCAGCGCCGTGGTGGCCGACATTATCGATGCCGCAAAGCATGTCAGCGCACGGAAATGGCTGAGCTGGGAGGACGGCGGGCCGGAAATGATCTATGACGCCGACTTGCTTGAAAACGCATGGTATGTTCGGACGTCGGCCACACCCGAACAGGTGAAAGGCATATTCGGGGATGTCTCCTTCGCCGGCGGCTGCAAAGCAGAGGAAACGGTATTCACTACAGCCGTCATAAATAAAAAACAGGCGGACGTGCTGCTCTCGAAAATTCCAGTCCTTTCATTATTCAGAATGGTTGACTGACGTCGGCCGATGTGATATATCATATCGTTAATGGCTTCATTTTATGACCTTAATTGCATAGCGTTGACGACAACGGAGGATACAGTATGGCATTTATTGTTCAAAAATTCGGCGGAAGCTCGGTGGCAAATGCCGAGAGAATCTGGCGCGTTGCAGGGATTATCGCGGATACCTACAGTGAGAATAATGATATCGTCGTCGTTTTGTCAGCGCAGGGGGACACGACAGATGATCTCATAGAGAAGGCAAAGGAAATTAACCCCCGTCCGTCAAAAAGAGAAATGGATGTGCTGATGTCCACCGGCGAACAGATGTCGATTGCGCTGATGGCAATGGCACTTGAAAAGATGGGCTTGCCTGTCATTTCGCTGACCGGATGGCAGATCGGGATGCAGACGAACTCCGTTTACGGCAACGCCAGAATAAAAAAAGTTTCATGCGATCGGATCAGAAACGAGCTGGACAAACGCCGCATTGTCATTGTGGCGGGGTTCCAGGGTGTCAACAAATATGACGACATCACGACGCTGGGGCGCGGCGGCTCCGACACCACGGCTGTTGCAATCGCAGCGGCGATGAACGCCAACCTCTGTCAGATATATACGGACGTCGAGGGGGTTTATACATGCGATCCCAGGAAGGTACCGGGCGCCAGAAAACTTGAAGAGATCACATATGATGAAATGCTGGAGCTGGCGTCGCTTGGCTCACAGGTACTCCATAACAGGTCAGTGGAGATGGCAAAGCGCTATAATGTCAATCTGGAAGTGCTGTCCAGCTTCGTCCGGAAACCCGGCACTAAAGTCAAGGAGGTCACGAAAATGGAACAGACAAAAATCAGCGGTATAGCAAAAGATACCAATGTTGCGAGAATTGCCCTTATCGGCGTTAAGGATGAGCCGGGAGTCGCCTTCAAGGTTTTCAGGGTGCTGGCAAAGCAAAAAATCAATGTGGATATCATTCTCCAGTCCATCGGCCATGACGAGACCCAGGACATTAGCTTCACGGTGGCCAAGAACGATATGGAGGAGGCGACGGCGGCTCTCCGCGAGCAGCAGGATATTATCGGCTTCAGGGATTTGAGTGTCACCGATAAAATCGCAAAGGTCAGTATGGTGGGCGCCGGTATGGTCAACTCCTCGGGTGTCGCCGTTCAGATGTTTGAAGCGCTCTACGCCGCCAAGATCAATATCCATATGATTTCAACGAGCGAGATAAAGGTTTCCGTCCTCGTCAACGAATCCGAAGCCGACCGCGCCATCCAGGCCATCCACGCCAAGTTTTTTGAAACGTGATCTATAAATAATCAAATGCTGCAGCCGTTTGACTGCAGCATTTTTTT
>JAAYBH010000494.1 GCA_012718935.1 Clostridiales bacterium | reverse complement strand
CATCATCAAGCTGCCCGAAGGCACGGAGATGGTGATGCCGGGGGACAACATCAAGATGGAGATCAAGCTGATCACCCCGATCGCGATCGAGGAAGGGCTTCGGTTCGCGATCCGCGAAGGCGGGCGTACGGTCGGCGCGGGCGCGGTGACCGACATGCTGTCCGACTGATCTTTAAGAAGAAACCAATATGGGGCGTGTCGCAAAACGTTTTATTGAAAAACGGGAAAGCGGCACGCTCTTTTTAAGGGAGAGGGGGCAAATAGCACAATAAAATAAAGAAAAAAGCAGCCGTTACCCGATTTTTGGGCATGGCTACGCCAAGGAAGTGTTTTTCCTGTGGATAACTTTTTAATTTTTTTGTCAGGCCGCTATAGGGATATGCAAATATGTTCCACATCGGCCTGACTGTATCTTGCTATGGAGCTTATTGATATCGTACGCCATGCAAAGCAGCAGAAGCTCCGTCTGTACATTAACGCTCCCACGCATGAGAAACCTTCGGAATCCCATATCCTGCTTAAGAACGCCAAAAGCGCCTTCCACCTGTATTGAACGATTTATCCTGAGTAAAATGCCCTCATCGCCGCTGATACGGGCCTCCATTTCCTCCCGCTGTCTCAGAAAGGTTTTTGAGACATGAAGATTTTTGCTCCGTTCCTCCAGCGGAATTTTACTGCTGCCCTTTTTAATACACTTTTCCTTATGTGGACAACCAATGCACTCCGTACAAGAATATACTGTCGTCACAATGGGATATCCCGCCTTGGACTTGGCCTTTTTCTCGTACGACGCTTGAATCCTATGTCCCATATGGCAGATGTAGCTGTCACTTTCCGCATTATACAGCATGTTCTCCCGCTTGCCGATATCCGTCCTGTATTTCTTTGTCTTTGATTTATCGTGGCTTGCCGGTTTAATGAACGCTATCTGTCCGTTCTTCTCACAGTAGGTGTAATTCTCCTCGCTCTCAAACCCCGCGTCCGCTGTCGGCTTTGTATAGCCCAGCCACTTCAGCTTTTCCATTATGGGAATAAACGTCTGGCTGTCGCTTCGTTCGGGCGATACCATCGCTCCTACTATGTACTCCGAATCCACCGCAATCGTCACATTATATCCCGGCTTCAGCTGGCCGTTTTTCATGTGATCTTCTTTCATCCGCATGAAGGTCGCATCCCTGTCCGTCTTTGAGAAACTGTTCCGTTCCCCGAAACTGTGGTTGTAGTCGTCATACTGCTTCTGGCGTTTCAGATAGTCTTCAACTCGTTCAATCGTCCGTTGCAGCGGCGGCTTCCGCTGTCCCTTCCCGTGAACAAATACCACGCCCTGCTTTACTTGCAACGCTTTCAGCCGTTTCCACAGCTTTTTCAGATCTTTTGCGCGGATTTTTTCCCCTGCATGAAACCCCAGGCCAAATTCTGCTGCCAGCTTTGGCAGATCGGATCTCATCTTTTCCTGCATCTTCGCTTCGTTTTTTTGCGTAGACTTCTTCCATACAAAGCTATACCGGTTTGCATTGGCTTCCAGCTTTGTTCCGTCAACAAACACGCTTTCAAGCGACAGTTCTCCTGCTTTGGACAGCAATCGCACAAGCTGGTTGAACAGGTCTTCGATTACGCCCACAAGCCGTTCACTCCGAAACCTGGCGATCGTTGCGTGGTCAGGCGCCGGCGCCCGCCCTAACAGATACATGAAATTCACATCCCGGCGGCACGCCTGTTCGATTTTTCGGGATGCAAATATTCCATTCATACCTCCATATACCACGACTTTGAACAGATTTTTAGGCGACGTCTCGATTCTCCCCATCCGGGAGTACGCAGCATACAATTTACCGTAGTCCATCCTTTCAAACACCGCGTTGAGTAACCGCACCGAATCATCCGCCGGGATCATGTCTCCTATGTCCATTGGAATTACCAGTTGATATACGCTCCCGTTTGACGTATAATCTGGTTGTAAATTTGTTGTCACATACATATTTTACAACAAAAGACGGCTCCTGGCTCTAGTCAGTTGCCGTCTTTTGTTTTCTTGTGACTGTTTTAGTGCAACAGCCCCTTTAAATAAATTTCTATTTTTTCTTGTTTCTTAGGTACCCGTCGATCGCGAGGGCGGAGGCTTTGCCGGCGCCCATGGCAAGGATGACGGTGGCCGCGCCGGTGACAGCGTCCCCGCCGGCGTACACGCCGGGCACGGAGGTTTCGCCCGTCTGCTCGTCCGCGATGATGCCGCCCCACTTCTGCGTTTTAAGAGAGGGGGTGGAATTTTTAATAAGCGGGTTAGGCGATTGGCCGATGGCCACGATCACGGCGTCCACATCCATCAAATACTCGCTGCCCGGTATCTCCACCGGGCGGCGGCGGCCGGAGGCATCCGGCTCGCCCAGCT
>JAAYBH010000493.1 GCA_012718935.1 Clostridiales bacterium | reverse complement strand
GATAAAAACATGAACGCCCTTGACAACACATGAATATTTTCTAAAAAAGCGCAGTTGAAACTGCGCTTTTTTCGTTTTTAGACCGGTTTATTGGACACTTGATGCGTTATTATGAAGATAATGAGTGCTTAGATTGCAAAAGTAAACGCGACTAAAAAGGGGCGAAAATGAGGAAGTTGGTTGCAATGACATCTGCAACGATGTGTTAAATAGGTTCTTCCATATATAATGCTTTTGATCCACATATCTGCGGAGAGGAGGCAAATGAGCCGGAATCGTTTAACACTATCTGATCGAATAAAGATCGAAAGCGGAATTTATTCAAAGAGGACGTTCGAGCAGATCGCCCAGACCATGAACCGGGTTACTTCCACTGTATCGAGAGAGGTATTGAACAACAGAACGCTGTTAACGGGCGAGCGTCCGCGTGGGAAAGACTGTGCGTTTGCATCCCGGTGCTTCGAAAAGGGACTTTGCGGCGACGAACACTGCAGTCAAAAATGCTCGCTGTGTACAAAGCATCAATGTACGGAGCTGTGTGTAAAATATCGGCGCATGTATTGCCGAAAGCTGGAGTCACCGCCGTATGTGTGCAACACCTGCAAGAACCGCAAGAATTGCAAGCATGACAGAGCATATTACATCGCCCAGCAGGCGGAAGAACTCAGCAAGCGCCGACGATCCGAATCCAGAAGAGGCGTCCATTTAGGCGCCGAAGAAGTCGATGCTTTAGACAAGCTCGTAACGCCGCTGGTGAAGAAAGGGCAGCCGCTGACGCACATCTGCGCGTCACACAAGGAAGACATCACTGTATCTCAGCGGACCTTATACAACTACATCGACAGCGGCGTGCTCAGCCTTAAGAATATTGATCTTCGCAGAAAGGTTGGCTATCGGCCTCGGCGTAAAAAGAAGATCTACAGTCCAGGAGGCGACAAGGCGTACCTCGAAGGCCGGACATATGAGGATTATCTCCGGTACCTGCAGGAGCATCCCGAGCTTCAGCCCGTGGAAATGGATACGGTGAAAGGCTGTCGGGAACAGGGCAAGCGGCTTTTGAATCTGGTGTTTTGCGAAAACAACCTGATGCTGTCGTTTCTCATGCCGGACGGCACCGCCGATTCTGTTGTCGACGTATTTGATTATCTGACCAGCATTCTCGGAGCCGAGAGATTCAAAGAGCTGTTCCCTGCAATTCTTACAGACAACGGCGGCGAATTCAAACGTGTCAGGGAGCTGGAAGCAACAGAAGACGGCAAAGTTCGGACGAGAATGTTTTTCTGTGACCCGTATTCCTCGTGGCAGAAGCCCCACATTGAAAAGAATCAGGAGTACATCCGCTATGTCATTCCCAAAGGCCGTTCCCTGAGTGGCTACACGCAGGAAGACATCACATTGCTGAGCAACAACATCAACAGCACACGGCGGATGAAATTCAAGTACGACAGCCCCTATGAGCTTGTGAAGTCCGAAGCCATGCTGTTTCTGATGAACGCCCTGGGACTTGAGCAAATACCCCAAGACGAGGTCTGTCTTACACCAAAGCTTTTAAATCGCGTCACTCCGAAAGGGGGTGTTGCGATATGACGATAACAAAGCGCCAGCTCGATAAACTTCGCTCTGATAACTGGTACTGCAGCAAGCTTACAAATGCTCAGGCAGAAGAATTATTGCGCATCTTTGGCGAAGAACCTGCGCCGGAACCCCCTTATGTATGGCCGGAAGAAGCCTTCTGGCACACCGTAAAAAAGCTGGTCGGAGGCTGATTCTGACCCCCTAAAAATGAAGTCCTTTGCAGATAGTGGATCGCCCAATATCGTATTCAGGTGGGTTGCGTTTACTTTTGCAATGGCAAGGGCGAGTCGCCTGGTCAGGTGCGCCCTGCAATAGATGATAGGTAACAAATTATGCTTAATTGGACGCAAAATCAGTGGATGAAATCGTTTTTGGGGCCACTCAACGGCGCTCTGGCGGGTTTTATCAGCAGCCCTGTTAGTTTGGTCGCAATGACTTTTTCATTCAACGTTACTGGAAGGATGACGCCGCTGCCCTCGTAAAAGCTGGTGCCATCAAGGGTGATGGCATTAACAGCCTCGGTGTCCGGCAGAGCACCCTTAAGGCGGCAATTATTAATAAGCGGTATGCTGACAGCTT
>JAAYBH010000064.1 GCA_012718935.1 Clostridiales bacterium | reverse complement strand
TTGGCGGAAGGGTTAAGCGCCAGGATTTCCCTGAGCGCATGAAGCCCGTCCAGCTCCGGCATCGTGATATCCATCGTCACGATGTCCGGTGTGAGCTGCTTGTAACGCTCAATTGCTACTTTCCCGTTTTCGGCTTCACCCACAACCTCGTGCGCGCTTTTTTTCAGCATATTCTTAATTGTAATCCTCATAAAGGCCGCATCATCCACGATCATGATTTTCGCCATTTCCATCAACCTCCGACTTCGTTTGGTAAAATACAGTTTATATGACTTTGACCGCTCTGTCCACGGTCTTGATGGTCAGCTGCCCGGTTTCGATGTTAAAATAAATCGTCCGCCCCTTGTTGCCGCCTGTATCATACGCGACAAGCTCGACGCCAAGTCTTTTCAGTGTTTCCCTGCTGCTCTGGATATTTCGTTTTCCCACTTCGTGGACACTCGAGGTACCGTTTGTTATAAACATCGAGGCGCCGCCGGCCATTTTAGCCTTCATTCTCGTTTTAGACGCTCCTGCCTTGACGAGCGCTTCCACCAAATCCGTTATACCGGAATCGGCGAATTTTGTCCTGGCGTGATTTCCGTTTTCAAACCCCTGGCGCGTCGGGAGCAGGATATGTATGAGCCCGCCAACTCTGACGACGGGGTCATATATCGCCACACCGATACAGGAGCCGAGGCCCAGGGAATAGAGCTGCTCGGGCGCGCGGGCCACCTTCATCATTGCAATATCAACAGCGTTACCGTTCATTTACATATATCCTAACGACTCCAATATTTTATCGCAAGAGGATTTATCGGGAATCAGAAAGACATCACCGATGATCCGGTCCTTTTCATTGCACAGCTCCGATTGAAACAGTATGGCAAAATCACCTGATTTCCCGGCCTCGGCAATGGCGATATTGAGAACGGCGCCAACCATATCGATGCTTAAAAACGGCGTGGACGGCGTTGCGCACAGGTTCGTCATCTCCGATATGGCTGTCAGATATGAACCGCCGAGAATATTGACCGTTTCCGAAATGACTGATTTTTCGACCGCCGAAAACCGGCGTATGGTACCCGGCTTGGGCGGACGGAGCTTCTTGTCCAGCATCATGGAGATGATTTTGTCCGCCTGGCCGAAATCAAGCACGACCATGAAAAAACCCGAAATGTCGCCCGTTAAATCCAGCAGACCCGCCACGACAAGCTTTTCCGCGCCGCCGAGCTGACCCGGAATATCATTGAGCGGCAGCATCATCACATTCGGTATCGATTGTACGATCGGACGATCCAAAAGAGCCGCCAGTGCTGTCGCCGCGTGACCGGAACCGATATTTGCAATTTCTCTCAATACGTCTCTTTTTTCACCGTCGATATGATTTGCAGAGTGGTCGTTCATTGATTTCCTCCATTCAGGTCCGTTCTCACTTATATATAATGTCGTAATATTTTCAAAATTAATTAAAAACTTCACAATCAAATACACAGTATCGTCTACATGCACAAAATTATTGTACTTTTTTATATATTATATACAATTGAAAAAAGCTGCTGAACGAACAAATTTTCAAAATTTTCCGCCCGCATATTAACTTTGCAGGAATTGAAACGATAATCATTATAGAGCGGCAACACGCTGCACAAGAGATACTCATCTAATTCAGCAATGGCAGGAGTTGATATAATGTCTACGATAAACCCGACGCCAACATCCGGTAAATCAGATTCCATTTACAAGACGGGCTCACGTGTGACCGGTATGTTTTCAACCCTTGATACAGACACGCTTGTGAAGAGCATGACGTCCGGCCAGCAGGCGAGAATTGACGCTGTCAGGCAAAAGCAGACGAGGCAGGAATGGTATAACGAGGCTCTGACAAGCGTCAAGGATGATGTCAATGAATTCCTGAATACGTATTTGAGCGCTGCGGGAGGAAGCAGCATGCTCAAGTCCGCCTCGTACGCTTCATATAAAACTGTCACCTCAAGCACCTCGAATGCGGCTGCCGTGAGCGCTTCCTCCGGTGCCGAGCTGGGCGATATCACATTGCAGATCAACAGGCTGGCAAAGAATGCGTCCATATCGAGCTCCAACAGGATTTCAAGGAACGGAACCGAGATCTCGGCGAGCAACACGGCCACCCTTGGCAGCCTGGCACTGGCGACAAAGCTTGAGTTCAACGCGAACGGTAAAATCTCCTTTGCCATCAACGGCAAAACCTTCAATTTTTCAAGAGACACGACGCTGCAGAACATGATAAACACCATTAATAATGACGAAACCGCCAATGTCACCATGAAATACAGCCGCTTATCGGATTCCTTCACAATCACGTCCGATACGGGAGGCCCTGACAGCAAGGTTCAAGTCACGAATCTGCAGGGGAACGCTTTCGGAACAAACAGCGCCTTCGGCATTGGGGAGGTGTCGATTTCGTCGACCGGAACCTCCGTTTCCAGCAACGATATTTCCGCCGGCGGCACGGGTATTACATTTGACGACACGACGTCTTTGGAGGAGCTGGCCTTTGCGAAGGCTCTGAAATTCGACAGCAGCAATAACATCTCGTTCTCGATCAACGGCAAGGAATTTACCTTTTCAAAGGTGACGACGTTTCGTGAAATGCTTGATACCATCAACAACGACGAAACGGCGAATGTGACGATGTACTACAACAAGTCGACAGACGGGTTCACAATTATGTCCGGTTCCGGCAGCGAGGGCGTCGTCATTAAAAATCTGACCGGCAACGCCTTTGGGACAAACAGCGCGTTTGGTATCGCGGAAGCGGCGGCAACGCGCGGCACGGACTCCGAGGCCATTATCAACGGCATCACCGTCACGCGTTCCACCAATGAGTACACAATCGACGGGATTTCGTATGATCTGAAAAAGGTCACGCAGGGAACGGCCGAGAAACAGGTGACCTTCTCGGTTGACCGCGATTACAGCGCTACCGTCTCAAACGTTTCCAAATTCGTCGATGCCTACAACGAGATTTATACAAAGTTGACGGACCTTGTCGGCGAAGATGACCTTTCTTCAGATTATCCACCACTGACAGACGCGCAGCGCGCCGAAATGACGACAGAGCAGATTACAGCATGGGAAAAGAAAGCGAAAAGCGGCCTGCTCCATCAAAACAAGGAGCTTGTCAACCTGCTGGCGAATATCAAAAGCGCTTTCTATTCGGTGTTGGGCGGCGTGGGGAAAAACGCAACTGAAATCGGCTTGTCGGCTGCGGGCTATTTCGACAGCAACGCCGGCCAGATCGTATTAGATGAGGATAAGCTCACTCAAATGCTTAAAAACAACCCCGACGAGGTTATCCGAATGTTTACAAACGGCGGCAGCTCCGCTGCAAGCTCCGAACAGGGGCTTATCTACAAGCTCAGGAACAGCATAACAGCGTATACGAAAAAGGCGGCCGATTCCGTGAAGACCGTGAAAAAGCAAATCAATACCTATGGAACGGAAATTGACGAGCTTGAAGACAAGCTCGGGAAGCTGGCCGACCGGTATTACGCGAAATTTTCCAGAATGGAAACCGCTCTTGCAAGACTGAATTCCCAGGCGTCATATATCAGCCAGCTGTTTCAATAGACACATATTTTTGGTGAGGTAAGAAATGGATTACAGGAAAGCAAACTTAAAGCAGGAATACCTTAAACAGAGCGTCATGACAGCCAGTCCCGCAGATCTCATCGTTATGCTTTTTGACGCTTGCATCAAGAATTTGAAGCTGGCGGTAATCAATCTTGAAGACAACCACGACTTCAGCAGTGCGCACACCCACTTTATCAACGCGCAGGAAATCATTATGGAACTGATAAGCTGTCTCGATCCGAACGTCGATTTGTCCTCCAAGCTCCTTGACATTTATGATTTCCTGCTCCGGACAATCCGTGAAATGAATATTAAGAAGGATTTGTCGCCTCTTCCCGATGTGCTTGAAATTTTGTCTTCCATGCGGGACACATGGCAGCAGATCTCGAAAACTTCATACGGCCTCACTCAAGAGGTGAACGTCGGATGAGCGGTAACAGCCCGGTGGGCCGCGAGCTGCGCATCCTGATGGACCAGGCACTCCAAACGAGCGTCGCTTTACAGAATTATACGAACGAAAACTTTGATTCGTTTTTCGGCGAAGACGACGAAAAAATCAATGAACTCATTAACAGCCGCGAAAAAATGATTGAGACTCTAATCGGCATCGAATACAGGATCGACAGTATTCTCAATGAAGCGAAAGAATATGATTTCGGCACATCACTGCCGGCTGATATCGATGATATCCGCCGGTCAGTTCGCAAAACACTGGACGAAGTCTCCGCCAGGGACATGGAAATAATGAAACTCATCGCCGGAAAAATGCAGAAGTATAAAACTGAAACGCTTAAAGCCAGGAACAAGAAAAACTTGTCGGCATATATGAGAACGGCTTTCTCCGATGAAACGGGCGACAGCGTCGACTTTAAAAAATGATCCGGCGCATCGCCGTTCCGAAGGAGGTATATGAATGACAGATGTTCAAGGCGTACATCCGAAGGCGCCCTTGGCGCCCCTCAGCTCCGCAGTTGTTTCGGGAGGCTCGGCGGGTAATGCCTTTCGGGAGCACTTGGGACATCAACTCAAAGAAGAATACAAGAGGCATATCGATAGCCTTTTTGACGAACTGGCCGGGCTTGCCGATTCGATAACCGGCAGAAGCGATATCTCCCTATTTGAGCAATATCGCGGGCGGCTGAAGGAACTGCTGGCGGAGGTCATGAAAAATGCATATATCCTCAGTCCTGAATATGTTACGGATAAGGACGGGCGACAGCGGGTTTTTGCGACAATCAACATCATCGACGGCAAGCTCGACGGCCTTGCAAAGGAGATACTCAGTGAGAACAGCGGAAAACTGGATTTTCTGAGCCGCGTCGATGAAATACGGGGGCTGATTATGGACATGCTGCTGTAAGAATTTACTGCAAATTAATCCCACGTTCCATAGCGTGGGATTTTGATCTGCATCATCCGCGGCTTCTCATTCGGCTTTGTTAAACATTTATTTACATAGTGACTAATCTACAAAAGTAAAGGTGCTGTGAAACATGAAAAAATGGTATGCGAAAAAATCCATCGCCCGGAAGCTTATCTCCAGTTTTATCGCCATGGGGATATTTATCCTTGTTTTGTGTCTTCTCGCCCTCAACGGTGCCGCACCTGTCGTCCGTTTGAGCAGCTTGACGGTGATCGTTCTGACCGGCGTTTTACTCCTGCTGTGCCTTGCCGTCGCTTATATGACCGTAAGATACTTTAAAAGAAACGTCGTCGGATATATTGTCGGCCTGACAACAGGGCTCGATAAGCTCACAGACGGCGAGCTGGCCTACTTCGACAACGACGGGTCTTATGACCGGAACAGCAAGGACGAAACGGAACGCATTGCCGCCGCCTTTGTCCGGCTTGTATTAGCCAGCCGCGAAAAAGTGGCGGACACAAAACAGATCGCCGATGGTGACCTGACGACGCATATCCATATTAAGTGCGACGGAGACATGCTCGGCGCGGCCTTGCTGGACCTTGTCCACAATACGCACCGAGTCGTCAGCAGCATCTTTTCTGCGGCAGATCAGGTGGCGTCGGGTTCAACCCTTGTGGCTGATTCGAGCTTCGCGCTGTCGCAGGGTGCCACGGAGCAGGCGAGCGCTATCCAGCAGCTGACCGCTTCACTGGTGGATATCGCCTCCCAGACGAACCTGAACGCCAAAAATGCAGAGAAAGCCAACGAGCTTGCCCAGAAAGCCAAATCTCATGCCGCAACCGGAAACGCGCATATGAAGGGCATGCTCAGCGCCATGGATGAAATCAACGATTCCTCCGCCAACATCGGCAAAATCATCAAAGTGATTGACGATATCGCTTTCCAGACAAATATCCTGGCGCTCAACGCAGCCGTGGAGGCGGCGCGCGCCGGTCAGCACGGTAAGGGCTTTGCAGTTGTCGCTGAGGAGGTCAGAAATCTCGCCGCAAAATCCGCCAACGCAGCCAAAGAGACGACGGCGCTCATTGAAGGGTCAAACAAAAAGGTTGACGCCGGAACCAAAATTGCCAATGATACAGCCGAGGCGCTCGGCCTGATCGCCTCCCAGGTCGCTGACGCCGCCGACCTCGTCAGTTCCATCGCTCAGGCGTCGAACGAACAGGCACATGCCATTGAACAGATCAACAACGGTATTCAGCAGGTCTCGCAGGTGGTTTCAACGAACGCCGCAACAAGCGAGGAGAGCGCCGCGGCCAGCGAGGAGCTCTCGAGCCAGGCAGCCCAGCTGAAGGACACCGTCAGCGTTTTCAAACTCAAACGCGAAAAAAAGGGAATAACGAAGGGGAGCGCAGATAAGGCACCGCAACTCTCAGGCAGCACTGCGGCCGGGCAGAAGATATCCCTCAGCGACGGCGACTTCGGTAAATATTAATTCCGGTTCACTTATTTTTAAGAAAAATTTATCAGCATGCAAAAGGATTTTGGAGGTCATTTTTATGGGCGAATTTACAAATTCCGCAGAAGTCATAGAAGATGCGCAGAAAGGCCGCTTTCTGGCATTCATGATCGGGAACGAAGCTTACGGCATTGAAATCAAATATGTCACGGAGATTATCGGCATACAGAGCATCACCGAAATGCCGGAGATGCCGAGCTATGTCAAGGGCATCATCAACCTCAGAGGCAGAATCATTCCGCTTATTGACGTCAGACTGCGCTTTGGCAAGGAACCCAGGGACTACGACGACAGAACGTGCGTGATCGTTGTCGGCTTTAACGGCTTTTCCTACGGCCTGATTGTTGACAGCGTTTACGAGGTATTATCGATACCGGATGAGGAAATGTCACCCCTGCCCGAGGTCAACGCGACGACGAACAACAAATTCATCAAGTCCATTGGTAAAACCTCGTCTGGCATCGTTTTGGTCGTCGACTGTGAAAAGCTCCTGTCACAAGAGGACATCGGTGAAATCAGCGCATGAGAACTGCTTATCATCACAGCAGGCGGAGTGATAATAGTGATTAAAATAACGGAAAAAGAATTTAAGCAAATCGCCGATTATGTCAAAGCTAACTACGGCATTCAGCTGAAGGAAGAAAAAATGGCTCTTGTGACGGGAAGGCTGCACAGCATAATGGCACAGCATGATTTCAAGAGCTTTACGGAATACTTCGACTATATCATTAAAGACAAAACAGGCGAAGCTGCAATTGCTTTCATCAATAAAATCACAACAAACCATACATACTTTATGAGAGAGCCGGAGCATTTCTATTATTTCCGCGATAAAGTGCTCCCCTATCTACGAAACGAGATTTCAAACAGGGATCTGCGTATCTGGAGCGCCGGCTGCGCCAGCGGCGAGGAGCCGTATACGCTGGCAATGCTCATCGACGAATACTTCGGTCCGGAAAAGAAAACCTGGGATGCTAAAATCCTTGCCACCGACATATCTCTCAAGGCGTTGGAAGAGGCGAAAAAAGGCGTCTACAGCAACAAGGACCTCGCGCCGATCCCCACCATCTGGAAGCAGAATTACTTTAAAAAAATTGATGCGGAATTCAGCACCGTCACCGACGCCATCAAGGATGAGATCGTGTTCAGGCGATTCAACCTGATGAATCAGACCTTTTCGTTCAAAAAGAAATTCCACGTGATTTTCTGCAGAAACGTCATGATTTATTTTAATAATGAAACAAAGCACGAGCTCGTCGGAAAGTTTTACGATCTGACGGAAAAGGGAGGCTACCTTTTTATCGGTCATGCCGAATCTCTGAACCGGGAGCTGACAAAGTATAAATTTATCATGCCCGCTGTCTACAGAAAAGAATGAAGAAGGGAAATACCATGCCACAGGATAAGAAAATCCGCGTTTTGATCGTTGACGACAGCGCTTTGTTCAGAGGCGTTTTGTCAAAAGGTATTTCGGCCGACCCCGACATTGTTGTTGTCGGCACAGCGGTTGACCCATTCGACGCCAGAGACAAAATCGTTGAGACGGATCCCGATGTCATGATCTGTGACGTGGTCATGCCGAAGATGGACGGTATAGAGTTCATCAGAAGGCTTCTGCCCCAGTATCCTCTTCGTGTCGTCGTCGTCAGTTCTGTCAGTGCAGCGGTGCTTGACGCAATGAATGCCGGGGCTGTCGATTTCGTTGCCAAGCCCGATGTGATGCTGGGCCGGACCCAGGCTATGTTTCTTGATGAACTCATCGATAAGATTAAAATTGCGGCAAGCGCCAATATTCCGAAGCCGAAGACATTTCAGGAGCCTCCCAAAAGCGTGCCGCAGTCCGGCGCCGGAACGACGAAGAGGCTTATCGCCCTGGGCGCTTCAACCGGCGGCACGGAAGCATTGTTCAATATCCTCAGCGCGCTCCCGCCCAACATGCCGGGCATTGTGATCGTGCAGCATATTCCGCCTGTCTTTTCCACGCTCTTTGCAGAGAGGCTCAACAAATCGCTGCAGCTGCGCGTCAAGGAAGCGCAAGTGGGCGACTATGTGGAAAACGGACTCGTCCTCATCGCCCCAGGCGATCAGCATATGCAGGTGAAAAAGCTCGGAAACAGGCTCCGGGTAGAGCTCTCCGCGGGTGAAAAGGTCAGCGGGCATTGCCCGTCCGTCGATGTCCTTTTCAACTCCGTCGCGACGGCCTGCGGCAAGGATGCCGTCGGCGTCATCCTCACCGGAATGGGAAGCGACGGCGCCAAAGGGCTTCTGGCCATGCGTCAGAAGGGAGCGAAAACAATCGGGCAGGATGCGGCCTCCTCCGTCGTCTATGGTATGCCAAAGGTCGCCTTTGATATCGGCGCCGTTGAAAAGCAGGCGCCGCTGGACAGCATTGCCCAGGCTATAATAAACGCCGTAACGACATAATAATTGCATATATGATATAATAATGTCATTCTGAACCAAGAGACCCGGCCCGGCCGGGTCTCTTGGTCGCTTTTCGGCTTAGAATAACATAAACGGACAGTATGACCGTCGGCGGGTTATCTCCGCACGGATACGATATGCAGAAAGCGTATTTTTTTATATGTATATGTGTTCAGGGGCCTGTTGTCGCAGTTAATCGAATGGGCCGCAATCAGGATGTTTTCCGGGCGCGGCGGCTGACCTGTCCCCACCACAACCGGCGTATGCTGAAACCCGATGCCGTTAAAGGACAGCTGTATCACATCTCCCGGCATGAGCTCCTGTATCCCGACCTCCTCGGCAAAAGGCCCCGGCCCCTTTTTTTTGCGCACCAGGAAATCCCTCAGAAACTCAACGCCGGTCCACGACGGCGATTTGTCATTGGCCGTATGGTAAAACCAGCCCCCTGTCTTTTGATGGTTCATGACCCCGGCGCCGGCAAAAATGCACTGGGACGCGAAATTCGTGCAGTCGCCGCCCAGCTTCTCGTAATCGTAATAAGCCGGATTTCTGCTATAAGCCCATTGATGTGCATATCTGACAGCATTTTCACGGTTGTAACCGGCCGACACGCCCGGCATAAAACCTCACCCTTCCTTTCAAGTACCCTATCTTATGCCGGAGCTGTACATATTCTTCTTCAATCTTGTTAAAATACCACGGCTCGTATACAATGGTAATATCACGACATCACGACGCGGCGGAGGTGGCGCAATATGGACAAGGCAGAAACAGCCCGGATCTTATCCACGCATTTTTCGGCATGGGCGCATTTATCCGACGAAGAGCGGCAGGGCATGCTCGCCAACACGACCCTCATGCGGTATGCCAAGGGAACATGCATTCATAACGGCGATAACGACTGCAAGGGTATGCTCATCGTAAAGAATGGGATACTCCGCACCTATATGCTGTCCGAAAACGGTAAGGAAATCACACTTTTCAGGCAGAATGAGGGGGATATTTGCATTCTCTCCGCCTCCTGCGTCCTGTCTTCCATCACTTTTGACGTTCATATCGACGCCGAAGAGGATTCGGAGGTTCTGCTGGTCGGTTCATCCCACTTCCAGGCTCTTGTTGAGCGCAATATTTATGCCGAGTGCTTTACCTACAAGCTCATTGCCGATCGGTTTTCAGACGTCATGTGGACAATGCAGCAGATTCTCTTCATGAGCATGGACAAGAGGCTGGCCGTTTTCCTGTGGGATGAGCTCTCCAGGACGGATGACGATACAGTGCATCTGACACACGAGCAGATCGCCAGAGACATCGGAAGCGCCCGTGAGGTCGTCAGCCGGATGCTGAAGTATTTCTCCTCCGAGGGCGCCGTGGAGCTCTCCAGGGGCGGCATAAAAGTCCTCGACAAGAAAAAGCTGAGGAAGCTGGCGGAATAAAAATACGGATCTCCAGGTAACCTAACGGTATTGCACCGATTCAAGATTACCTGGAGATTCTTCGTCGTAAACTTCTCAGGATGACAAATAGGCGAGTCTTTGTTTTTTATGCCTCAAGCATTTGCAGTATGTCTGCTTTTGGACGGACACCCACCGCCGTTTTTACGACCTTACCGCCTTTGACGACGGCCAGGGTGGGAATGCTCATGACCTTGAATGCCTGGGCCAGCTCCGGCTGCTCGTCGACGTTCACTTTCCCGACCTTCGCGCTTTGAACCTCATTGGCCACCTCGTCGACGACGGGAGATACCATACGGCAGGGGCCGCACCAGGCCGCCCAGAAATCCAGAAGCACGGGCTTGTCAGAATTGATGACCTCCGCTTCGAAGTTGTCTTTCGTTATTGTCAGTACCGACATGATGATCGCTCCTTTTCTGATATCATTTGTTCTTGCTTTATGTGTATATTATACCCGATCGTCACATACTTTCTGTGAGCAAATCACAAAGGCGCGTTTTTGAAACATTGAATATGAATGTCCAATGCTTTTCGGCAAATCTTGTGTATTTTTCTTGTTTGATAATTTCTGTTCCTATGGTAATATGTTTATAGATTTAACATTCTCTTTGCTTAGAATTTACACGTGTAGCTGCTACACCGACGGGAGAGATGCCTTACGATTATCGGGCTTGTTCTGGTTATTATTCTTGTCTGCGCCTCCATTTTTGTCAACGGCTGGACAGACGCGCCCAACGCCATAGCCACCGTCGTCTCCACAAGAGTGCTCAAGCCCAAGGTTGCCGTCATCCTCGGCGCTATTTTCAACTTGCTGGGCGTTTTTTTTATGGGAACAGCTGTGGCGTCCACCACGGCGAGCATCGTCAATATCGGCGTCGGTCAGGACGCGTTGATAACCCTTGGCGCCGCGCAGCTCTCCATTGTAATCTGGGCGGTCTCTGCATGGAGATACGGCATCCCGACAAGTGAAAGCCATGCGCTGATCGCGGGCCTGATGGGCGCGGGCATATCCCTCAACGGATTTGACGCTTTTAATTGGCAGTCCTTTCAAAAGGTGCTCATCGGCCTTGTCATTTCTTCGGTCGTCGGCTTTGGTCTGGGATATCTCGCGACGAAACTGACCGAATTTATCTGCAGAAGAAAAAACAGACGAAAGACGGAAAACTTTTTTTCAGTCGGGCAGGTCGTCAGCGCGTCCCTGATGGCATTTTCACATGGCGCTCAGGATGGCCAGAAATTTATGGGCGTCTTTTTTCTCGCTCTCACCATCGGCGGCGTATACTCGTTCAATGCAGACGGCACAATGACCGTACCCTTTTGGATTATGCTGATCTGCTCTGTCCTCATGGCAGTCGGTACGTCCGTTGGCGGGTATAAAATCATTAAGTCACTTGGAATCGATATGGTGAAGCTTGAGAAATACCAGGGCTTCTCCGCGGAAGTGGTCGCCTCCGGCAGTATGATCGCAGCGACGCTGTTCGGCATCCCGCTGAGCACCACAAACACAAAAGCAACCGCCATGATGGGCGCGGGCGCTTCAAGGAGCATCGGGAATGTCAACTGGACCATCGCGAAGGATATGATCATCGCTTGGATCCTCACCTTTCCCGCCTGTCTCATTCTGGGTTATTTGTCGGCCAGCTTGTTCAGATGGATTTTATAGCGGAAACGTGACGAGTGAAAGGATTGTTCGGGTATGAGTAATATTACAAGAAAAAATGTTGATTACTTTGAGATGTTTGATACCGGTATGAGCATTGCGCTCAAATCCGCCATTAAGCTGCAGGCAGCTTTTTCGAACGGGATTATCAACGAGGCGGAGCTTAAGCAAATAAAGGAAATTGAACACGAGGGCGATCTTCATGTGCACCAATGCATCAAGACCATCGACGTGGCTTTTATCACGCCCATCGACCGCACCGATATCGTGGAAATCGTCAAGGCGATCGAAAACCTGACCGACAGCGTTGACGCCGTCGCAAACAGGATTTTTATGCTTCAGATCACGGAGGTCGACGAATACCTTGTGAAGTTTGTCAGCAGCCTTGTGCAGTCCTGCGAGACACTCAAGGAAATGATGTGCCAGCTGAAGCAGTTCAAGAAAAATCATAAAAGGCTCAAGGAATGCATCATTGAGGTCAACAGGCTGGAGGAAGTCGGCGACAGGACGTTCATGGAAAGCATGCAAAATCTGTTTACGCACGAAAAGGATGCCATCAAGCTCGTCAAGCAAAAGGATTTGTATGAGCTGCTGGAGGATTCGCTGGACCGGGCGGAGGATATCGCCGATATCGTCGAAAAGGTCATCGTCGCCAAAACGTAATAATAACCGGCTGCAACCGGTTAAAATATAACTGGTATTTTATTTGAACGCAGGAAGGAGACGTTTATGAAGGCGCATGTTGAACCCGGCTGCATTGCCTGCGGCCTGTGCGTGGCGACCTGCCCCGAGGTGTTCCGTTTCGGGCCGGACGGCCTGGCCGAGGCCTACGCCGAGGTCACCGACAATCTCAAAGACAGCGCGACGGAAGCGCGGGACGGTTGTCCTGTCTCTGTCATTTCCCTTGAAGAATAAGCGCGGAACACGATTGCTGAAACCACAGAGTAATATCGTACCCCCGCAGCCGCCCGGTAACAGGCGGCTGTTTTTTTCCGCTCCTTTCCGCATGACATAACCATACCGTGATGTGTCAAGTTGCCCGTCAGGTGAATAGATTAATACCACGAGGTGATGCTTTTGGATACACGAGAATTATTCGCCAGAATGATCAGATGCGAGGCAGAGGGCGAGGGTGACGCAGGTATGCGTGCGGTGGCGCAGGTCGTCATGAATCGCGTCCATGTTGCCTACGGCGAGTACCTGCGGACCGGACAGGGTGATCTTCGCCGGGTCCTCGTTCAGATGTGCCAGTTTTCATGCTACAAGTCAATCATCGGCGGCGTTCCTAATGCACAAAACGTGTGGTCCATGACACCGGATCCCATCCATTATCGGATTGCGGACTGGGCGATTCAGGGGGGAGTCTTCTCCGGCGTCGGCACGGAATCGTTATGGTATATGAATCCCTTCGACCCGGTATGCCCCGATCCTTTCCCCTATAACGGCTCCGGATATTGGTATACACGCATCCGCCAGCACTGCTTTTATAATCCCACAAATGCATATGCACTCACATAATTAATAAGGTGGTTCAGATATGAATAGAAACAATTTAAGCTGGGTGGACAACAAAATTTTTAATCCCGGCAGCACGCAGAATAGAACAAGCCAAGCGGCTCCCCAGGCGCGGCCCCTTGCGGATACAATGCCATTCCGGGAAATGCCGGAAAGCCCGGGCAAAACGGGCGTCCCTCCCTCACAGGAATTCTCCCCCTCTACATATCAGACGCCGGTGACAAGCGCGCCAAGCCAAATGGGTGTTTCTCCAGCGACACTCGAGGAGCCCAGCTCATTTCAGGGCGCTCCGTCGATGGACCTTGCAATGATGGGCGTGCCCCAGCCATCCAGGCAGCCTGCCGGTATGCAGGGAACTCTGACAAGGACGGAAGCGCAGGACAGCAGCCCGTTTATGGAAGGACCGCCGACCATTATGTCCGCGGGTTACACACCGGCCTATCTCAGAACGATCATCGGCAGGCGGGTTCGGGCGGAGTTTGTCTTTCAAAACATGCTCCTCGATAAAACAGGCATACTCAGAGAGGTCGGCATCAGCTACTTTGTCCTTGAGGACAACGCCACCCATGCGATGATCATGTGCGACCTCTACTCCGTTAAATTTCTTACGTCAGTTTGACACAAGCAGCTAGATAAGACCCCCTGTCGTCTGAAAATGAACAACAGGGGGTTATTTGTGTTATTTGCTGTAATTTATTCTGGACTGCTTATACAGCTCCTCACGGAATGCCGGTGTCATATATTTCATACCGTTGAAATTAAGGAAGGACGGCTTATCGGGATTGCAGAACTTATCGGCGTATTCCCTGGCTCGGGCCCGCTGCTCCTCCTCCGATGTTGTTTCGGGGTCAAAGGGCTCCGGAATCACGCCGACAAGAATCTGATCGCCGTACAGCTCATAGATCTTATGGGTGTCGTTCATGGCCTGCCCGCCCCAGGCATCCCAGCCGGCCTTGATCATGTTCGGTACCTGCTTCAAAAGCTGGCCGCAGCTGTGCAGCTCGCAGAACTTCCCTTTGGAATGAAGGTAGTCTGTAACCCGGCGCATATAGGGAACTATCATCTCCTCAGCCACGGCCGGCGAGAAGAAGGTCTCCTTCTGGGAGCCCCAGTCGTCATGAAAATAGAAGCCGTCAATGCCGGGGAACCAGGTGATGAATTTATCAAAGATTCTGATATAGAGATCACTGAGCTTATCAAAGAACGCGTGCACGGCATCCTTCTGGTCCTCGTCAAAGATCGCCATAATGGCATTCTCAAAATCCATAAAGGATATCAGCCTCTCATAGAAGCCGGTCTGGAACCAGCACATATTATATGTATTGGCAGTCAGATGGTCCTTGTTTTCCTCCGCGCTACCTTTCCAATCCCATTTGTCAATGTCCGGCCATTGCACCTTTGCCATTATATCATTTGCATCCTCTACAAAAGGCTTACCCGGTCGGACCATCGATCCGCCGACCTGGGGGACATACTCCCACTCGATGCCGAACATGTCCTTCCCACCGCCCTTCATGGGATCAAAGGGTACAGCTTCGAATACAAAAGCCCGCGACACATTGTCGGGGAGTATGCGCGGTGTGAACGTCTTCGATTCAACATTGCCCAACATCTGCCAGTAAGGCTTTCTTAAGTAGGCGGCTTTACAGTTTTCCTTTGACGTGACAGGGTAGTCGTAGATTTTCATGCTGGGCATAATCGGGTTTGCCGGAATCTCGTAAACAACCTTCAGTTCTTTTGGATCGAATTTCGGTATAGACATGTACAAATGACCTCCGTCTGCAGTTAATTTGATCCCTGCCGGGTCAATAATAAGCTGATTATACAGGCTTTCTGATGTAAAATCAAACATAATAATCTCCGAGTATTCACCTGCTGCGGCCAGTTTTTTTGTCACATACATCACTTATATTATACATTGACATTTGTCCGTAATTACCATATTATGGATTTATAGCTAATTTTTGCTATTTTTCAGATGGGAGATGATGGATGGGATCATGACATAAAGCAGCCAGTATCAGCATTATTCGGATTATTATTTTCAGGGAGGGACATTATGTCAGAATTGGTTAAAAAATCATTGGGCACTGATTTGCGAAAAGACAAAATAGGTCTTGCCTTCGGCAATTTCGGCTATAATCTCGGCTCGGCTGTTCTGATGACGTATCTCACATACTTCCTGACGGACAGCATGCTGATCACCGCAGGGGCTGTCTCAGTGCTCCTGTTTGTTGAGCGTATCATCGACGCTTTCACGGATTTGTGGATGGGAACGCTGGTCGACAGGTGCCGGAGCAAAATGGGCAAAGCGCGCCCCTGGCTTTTATGGATGGCGGCGCCGGCAGCGATCTCCATGTCGCTGATGTTCGTGGTCCCGCCGTTCAACGAGACCGGCCGCATCATTTATGCATTTGTTACATATGTCATGACCGAGTTCTTTTATCTGACGGCTTTGGCGCTCCCGCTGGCCGCTCTCGTCTCGCTTGTCACGACCGATTCGAAGCAGCGGCTCGCCATCAGCCAGATCACCGGCTTTTTCATGACGCTGGGCGCCGTCGCCGTCAACTATTTCGCAACGCCGATGATGAAACTTTTTGGAGGAGGAAATGCTGGTTATTTCTGGTACTTCACCATTATGGCTGTTGTCGGCGTCGTCCTGGTACTCATCTGCTTTAAGCTCACCAAGGAGAGAGCACACGAGGAGATACCCAACGCACCCAGAGCAGCAAAAATGAAATTCTCGGTCGGCGCTGGCGCCGTTCTGAAGAATAAGTACTGGTGGAATGCCATGGGCATTTACCTGATGACGAGCCTCGTCCCCTCCTGCTGGGCTGCAACGGTGTATTACTGCATCTATTGGCAGAACGGCCAGGTCGATCCGGGACAGCTTATGAGCCTCCTGTGGGGTGGGATCACCGCGGGGATTCTGATCTTCATCCCCATTTCCCGTAAAATCGGAAAGGCCAATTCTGCAGCCCTCGGGCTCGCCTTCCAGGCGCTGGGCTCGGTGATGCTGTGGCTTGCCCCCTCGTCGGTGGCGATGTTGTGGATCTCCACCGTCTTCCGTTCCGTCGGCGTCGGCGGCCTGTCCGGCAACATGAACGCTATGCTGGCCGATGTCGTCGAGTACGGCGAATGGAAAATGGGCATCCGGACAGAGGGGATGATTTACTCCGGCGCCAGCTTTGGCGGCAAGGTCGGCGCCGGCCTCGGCGGCGCAATTGTGGCCGCAATCCTCGCCTGGGGCCAATATGTGCCGAATGCCGCGACGCAGGCGCCGCTGGCTATGTCGGCGATCAAGGTCGCCTTCGTCGGCGCGCCGTTTATCGGCTCGACACTGATCATCATCATGCTTCTGCTGTTCCGCGTTGAGAAGAAGATGCCGCAGATCAAAGCCGAGCTGGAAGAACGGCGTAAAAAAGCCTCGGCATAAGTGAATACTGTTAAAAAGGGCTGCCGATGGCAGCCCTTTTTATGCGCTGTTATTTGCTGTAATTCAAGCGGGATTGCTTGTAGAGCTCTTCTCTGAAGGCCGGGGTCAGGTATTTGCCGGCGTAGATGTTAAAGAAGGACGGCTTGTCGGGGCGGCAGTATTTGTCGGCGTAATCGCGGGCACGGGCGCGCTGCTCTTCCTCAGAAACTGCTGCGGGATCGAAATCCTCCGGCAGGACGCCGATGATGAGCTTGTCGCCGTAGAGCTCGTAGATTTTCTGCGTATCGTTCATCATCTGCGGGAACCAGGAATCCCAGCCCGCCGCAATCATGTTCGGAACCTGCTTCAGCAACTGGCCGCAGCTGTGCAGCTCGCAGGATTTGCCCCTCTTGTGGAGGAAATCCGTCACGCGCTTCATGTAGGGAACGAGCATCTCCTCAGCCGTCGCCGGGGAGAAGAACGTCTCCTTCTGGCTGCCCCAGTCGTCATGGATGCAGAAACCGTCAATCTGCGGGAAGTATGTAAGATACTTGTCAAAAATCCTGATATAAAGGTCTGACAGCTTGTCAAAGAAATCCTTAACGGCATCCTTCTGGTCCTCATCGATCATCGCGACAATGGCACCTTCAAAGTCCATAAAGGAAATCAGCCGCTCGTACCAGCCGTTTAAAAACCAGCACACATTGTAGCTGGGCCGTGACAGATACTCGACATTTGCCTTGGCACAGCCTTCCCAGTCCCATTTGTCGATGTCCGGCCAGACGACCTTGTCCTTGATTTCATTGGCATCCTCGATAAAGGGCTTGCCCGGCCGGACCATCGAGCCGCCGACCTGGGTGACGTATTCCCACTCGATGCCGAACATGTCGGTTCCGCCAGAGGGCGGCGTCCGCGTGCCGTCAAAAACAAATCCCCGGGCGATATTATCGGGATTGCACTTTGGCGAGAACATCGCCGACTCCAGAGACGTGATCTGCCAGATCGGTTCTTTCCTGTACAGGGCTGCGTATCCTTCCTTCATCGTCACTGGAAAATCGTAAATGACTGTCTCGGGATTCCCGAACATCCCCGGAAATCTGCCTTTCTCCTGAAGCTCCTTTGGATCGAATTTCGGTACTGCCATGTTGATTGTTGTCCTCCCCGGTTAATTTTGTAATTTTCTACCATATGTATTGACATTGTTCTTATTATACAGGCGTTATACGCAAAAATCAAACACGTTATTGATATATTTCGGCCTTATCGCAGAGGCTTCGGATAGTAAGTGAAAAGATGAGCATCTCATGAAACGGTATAATTTCAGGGGATTCATTCATAATAAACCTGAAATCGGCAGAGGAAAGGCAGCGTCAAAATGAAAAACAACAAAAACAGAAAAAGAGACCGGGAAAAGAGCAATCCCGAGCTTCGCAAAATGGAGCCGAAGGATCATCAGGATGTGGGTATCATTGATGGTAGCAAAATCGGCGTCTATGGCGGCAAGTACGAAAAAAACTGAACCAAATTTCAGAGAGGATTGTATTATGGAAACAATGCTTTGCAGCGTCTCCGGCATGCAGAATAAGGAAAACAAAACGCAAGTCAAGAACGCCCTCAAAAAGATTGAAGGCGTCTCGCAGGTGGGCGTCAACCTGACGTCCGGCACTGTTAAAATTGATTATAATAACCCGGCGACGGAAAACGCCA
>JAAYBH010000492.1 GCA_012718935.1 Clostridiales bacterium | reverse complement strand
GGAGGAAATGCGCGCGCTGTTCCCGAAAATCGCCGAAGCTTATGACAATACGGTCCGGATTGCGGACATGTGCAATCTGACCTTCGAATTCAATAAATATCACCTGCCGGAGTTTAAGCTGCCCGATGGAATCGCAGCGGCCGACTATCTGAGGCAGCTCTGCCTGGAAGGCTTTGAAAAAAAATACGGGCCGGGCAGGGAAGAGGTCAGAGAGCAGCTGTTTTATGAGCTGGATATGATTGAACATATGGGGTTCACCGATTATTTTCTGATCACCTCTGATTTTATCGCCTATGCCAAGCGGGAGGGGATTCCCGTAGGACCGGGCAGGGGCTCGGCCGCCGGGAGCGTCGCGTCCTATTGCCTTGATATCACGACAGTGGATCCGATTAAATACGGGCTGTATTTCGAGCGGTTTTTGAATCCGGAGCGGGTGAGCATGCCCGATATCGATATCGATTTCTGTGAACGCCGCCGGGGCGAAGTGATCGACTATGTCAAGCGCAAATACGGCGAGGACCATGTGGCGCAGATTATCACCTTCAATACACTGAAGGCGAAGAACGCCGTGCGCAACGTTTCCAAGGCTATCGGACTGACGTTTGCCGAGGAGAATGAGCTGGCCCGCGAGATACCAGCCGTCCTGAACATCACGTTGAAGGATGCGCTGCAGTCATCAAAACGGCTGAAGGAAATGTACGACGGGGATGAACGGATCCGTCGGGTCATTGAAACAGCTATGGCGCTGGAGGACATGCCCAAGGACTCCGGTACCCACGCCGCCGGTGTCGTTATTACGAAAAATCCCGTCTGCGAGTATGTGCCTCTGGCATTGTCCAAAAAGGATGACTCCATCACCACCCAGTATGTGATGACGACACTGGAGGAGCTGGGACTCCTGAAGATGGATTTTCTCGGCCTCCGCAACCTGACGGTGATACACGATGCTGAAAATGAGATCGGGAAAACGGTTCCCGGTTTTTCGATCGATACGATACCGGATGATGACATGGCCACCTTTGACATGCTCGCCGCAGGGAAGACGTCTGGTGTTTTCCAGCTGGAATCCGCCGGCATGACAGGCGTCTGCACGGGGCTCGGCCCGAAGAGCATCGAGGACATTACTGCCATCATCGCCCTCTACCGCCCCGGACCCATGGATTCCATCCCGCGCTTTCTGGAAAACAACAGGCATCCCGAAAAGATTACATATAAGCATCCGCTGCTGGAGCCGATCCTCAAGGTCACCTACGGCTGTATCGTCTATCAGGAGCAGGTCATCGAAATATTCCGCAAGCTGGGCGGCTTTTCGCTGGGACAGGCCGACATGATCCGCCGGGCCATGTCCAAAAAAAAGCAGGCGGAAATCGAAAAGGAACGCAGGACGTTTATTGAGGGGGACCCGTCCAGGAACATCTGTGGCGCCTTGAAAAACGGCGTCCCGAAGGACGTCGCCGCCGGTATTTACGACGAGATTTACGATTTTGCCAATTACGCTTTCAACAAGGCCCACGCCGTGGCGTATGCCGTTGTCTCATACCAGACGGCGTACCTGAAATGCCATTACCCGAGGGAATATATGGCGGCTCTTTTGAGCTCCGTCCTTTTTTACCCGGAAAAGGTTGCGGAATACACGGAGGAATGTAAGGTGATGGGTATCAGTCTCCTGCCGCCCGACGTCAACGAATCGGACGACATGTTCACCGTCTCCGGCGACAATATCCGTTACGGGCTCGTGGCTGTCAAAAACATCGGGCGCGGCTTTATAAAGGATCTGATGGCAGAGCGCCGCTTACACGGGCCGTTTTCCGACTTTGAGGAATTCTGCCGCCGGATGTACGGCGGAGACCTGAACCGCCGCGCTCTGGAGAGCCTTATCAAATGCGGCGGCTTCGACAGCTTCAGCGTAAAGCGCCGCCAGCTGATGATGGTCTGTGAGCCGGTTTTGGAGAGCGTAGCCGACGCAAAGCGTAAAAATATCGACGGACAGCTCGACCTCTTCGGTTTGACGGATGCTTCTTCAGCTCAGGTGCAAGGCCGCCATATGGCGTTGCCCGACGTGCCGGAGTATTCGCGGCGGGATCTGATGACGATGGAGCGCGAGGTCACCGGCCTTTATCTGACCGGCCACCCGATGGACGAATATGCCCGTGCGGTCAAGCGCCTGGGCGCGGTCAGCATCGGCAAAATTTTAACAGACTTTGGCAAAGAGGGTGGCAACACCGATTTTCAGGATAACCAGCAGGTGACAATTGCCGGCGTCATCTCCGGCGTCAAAACAAAAACGACGCGCAACAACAGCCTGATGGCCTACATTACCCTGGAGGACGGCACCGGCAGTATGGAGCTGCTGGCGTTTCAGAGGGCGCTTGATACAGGCGGCATCTACGTGAAGGACAGTCTGCCCGTCTATATCACGGGTAAAATTTCCGCCCGGGACGAAAAGGAGCCGCAGCTGGTCGTCGATACGATCCGGCCGCTCTCGGACCTTGACCCCATGCCGGGCGAAGAGGCGCCGCCGGCGGAG
>JAAYBH010000491.1 GCA_012718935.1 Clostridiales bacterium | reverse complement strand
TACAGCATAATACAGCGGCGCAGGATTGCCGGTTTTACTTTCAGGCTGAAAGTAAAGCGCACCGCCGTCTTTAAAGAACTTGCCCGGCTTTCCCCGGCTGTGCTTTCTTAAAGCCTTCTTTTGAGAGAAGGCTTGTATAAAAGCGACATTATGGCCGGGGCGCGCATGCTTCATTCTGATGTTGTAATACATGGCTTCACTCCTCGTTGGTCACAGAACGTAAATCGTCGCGTCGGCAGACGAGTTTTTGAATATGCTGAGGATGATTCTTATCACCCTGTCCCAGTCCCCGCCGGCAAGGCCGCAGCCGAGCCCCCAGGGGATGGCGATGTCGTTGCCGGAAATCTCGGCGTCGTCGCGTACCTGCTCCAGAGCTGTCCTGAGCGCGGTATTCACCGTTTGCTGCCCGCCGCCATAACCGTCCTGCCCGAAGCAGTTGGCGATGCTGACGTCATATCCGTACGTGAGATACGGCGGAAAATAGTATTGTACCTTGCCGAGCAGCGATTTGCTGCCGACGTTTTCGTCGGTCTCACGCTTGATGAAGGACAAGTATTCGTTATAGATACCCGGATACTTGCTGCGTATCTGCTTGGCCAGCCCGGCGCCCATGGCGCCCTTGCAGTTGACCTGCTGGACGATGACGCCGGATGTGACTTTCAGAATATCGCCGGATACGATTTTTATCATAGCCAGACCTCCCGCCATATGTCGTTTTGAGACCATGTATGCTTGTTGGTCCAGTCTTCATTGGACGTATCGCCATATGTAAACTGACTGACCTCATACCCGGAAATTTCCGGGGTCTCGTTCTTATCAAGGGCGTGGCCGCCTGTTCCGTCCGGAGCGACGGCCGTGCATTCGGTTACAGAAAGATTGATTTCTATACCGTCCTGCCGCCTTAAAACGACGTAAATACCGGGATAAAGCGGGTCGGACGTGATTTCGGCAATCAGCTGGCCGAGCGGCGTCTCAACAATGAGCTGTTTGAGATTCTCCGCTATCTTCTCAGTAGTCTTCATCGGATTCGCTGTCTCCCAGCCTGTCGATGACGTCACTGGCGGTCGCGATGATTTCCTCCAGCGAGCTGACAATCAGCTCGACATCGGTATCGTCCTCGCTGTATTCTGCGTTTTCAAGCAGATTGGAAAGCCAATCGGCAATATGGACGGATTCGCCCTCGCCGCTGTCCTTGAACTCCTCGATAATTTCCTTGATGAGCTGTTTTTCTTTCTTACTCATAGTTTTTTCTCCTTAATTAATATAAACTGACAAGTAATCTTCGATGTTCTTACAGAGTATGGCATAATCGGCATCACGCAAAGCGTAGACATACCAATTGTAGCCATTGGTTCCCGCCCAGATATGCGGAACGACGCCGTCTTTGAAGTTCGGGTTTCTGACCGGTTTTGGTCCGAAAACATCGCCGAACCTTAGAAGGATGTGGTCCACAATGCCTTCGTTCTTGTTGATGATTTCGACCTTCAGTGAATCGAATTTCTCGTGAGTCGACAGCTCGTAAAAACGTATTTTTGCCTTTATGTCTTTACTCAGCCTGACAAAGCAGGCTCTCCCGACAATCGTGGCGTCCTTGAGCATTGAGCTGTTTTTGATGATTTTACAGAGCTCGCTCTCAAAGAACTCCTGGGTTTTTTCCATATTGTTGTCTCCTTCAGATTTTTTTTGGTGAATCGGGTCGGCGCGGCGGAAAACCGCCGCGCCTGCAACCATTACTTTACTGTGATGTCCACAATGACGTAATCCTCGGGGTTATCAGCGATTTTTTTTAGCTGCTCATCAGTAAGCGCCGGCTGAAAATAATCAAAGCTGAACTCGTTGTCCAGATACGTCATCCGTTCGGCATAATCATACCAGCTGTT
>JAAYBH010000490.1 GCA_012718935.1 Clostridiales bacterium | reverse complement strand
TTTATTAATGTTCTGTTATGTAAAAGTTATTATATAAATTTAGGAATAATCGCATTTGTTTTATCGACCCATTCGGACACACTAGGTTTGAATGTCAGCAAGTCTACTTGTTTTTTTAAGCGTTCAGATTCGAACACTTTACTTGTCTTCATGGAGAATGAAATTCAAATGTAAGCGTCAAATAAAACGTCACCTAAAATTGTAGTTGAAAAACTTGTACAATCACAATATGAATAAGGTTGAAAAAGTAAGCAAACTTTTTCAACCGGGAATGGAGTGATTGTATGGACACACAAAAAGTCGCCGCTGAGTACCGGATGTCCCAATGGGCACAAATTATACAGGCACGAGTGGACAGCGGGCAGAGCATCAAAGATTTCTGCCAAGCGGAAGGGATAAGCAGAAATGCGTACTTTTACTGGCTGAAGAAACTGCGCGAGTCAGCATGTACAGAGCTTGTGAAAAAGGAAGGAGCAAGGAGCATGTCACCGAGCTGGGTGCAGCTTGCATCAGGACCGATGCAGCAGGCGACAGAAGCGCTAAAGATTGAGATCAACGGCTGCCATATCACTGTGACCGCCGAAACGGATCACAGTCTACTTGCAAAAGTCTGCCACACATTGAGGTCTCTATGATGCGGTGGGATGACAAGCCTGTCTATCTGTGCTGCGGAGGCACGGATATGAGAAAAAGCATCAATGGACTCATGAGCCTGGTGCAGGAGAACTTTTCTCTTGATCCGTTTGCAAATGCGCTGTTTGTGTTCTGCAACAAGAGCAGAAATCGGTTGAAAATTCTTGAATGGGACGGCGATGGATTCTGGCTGCATTTCAAGAGACTGGAGCGCGGCCGCTTCCGCTGGCCGGCTGAAGGAGAATCCGGCACCATGGTTCTTGATCCCAAGGAACTGTCCTGTCTGATCGACGGAGCAAGACTGGAAAAGAAGCTTTCCCGGAAGGAGGTTCTTGAGCGGCTGATCTCGTAAAACTTCCGTGAAAACACCGCAAAAATTCCTTGTGAAAAAGTGCTCTAAAGCTTGAAATCATGCGGTTTTTATGGTAAAATTTACTTATGAAAACGAAGAATAATTCAGCAGCAGAACTGCTTGGCATAATTGAAGAAAAAGACCGAAGAATTACGGAACTGGAACAGCAGAACCAGTGGCTGCTGGAGCAGTTCCGTCTTTTACGTCGGAAACAATACGGTACGTCCAGCGAACAAGTCATCGCGGATCAGGTGAGCATCTTTAACGAAGCGGAGGCTTCCGCTGACCTTGCCGCAGCTGAACCGTCCCTGACTGAAGTAAAGGCCCATTACCGCAAGGGTAAGAGCCGCCTGACAACGGATAAATTACCCGAAGACCTGCCTGTGGAAATCATCGAGCATGAGCTTCCCGAAGATGAACGCGCCTGCCCCGAATGCGGCGGCAACCTTCATGTTATGGGCAAAGAGACGCGAGAGGAAATCAGGCTCATCCCGGCAAAAGCAGTCATTGTCCGCCATGTCCGAAATATTTATGCCTGCCGGAATTGCGAGAACACATCCGACCATGTCCCGATCATAAAAGCGGACATGCCGGAGCCTGTCATAAAGGGCGGCTTCGCATCCCCTGATGCAATTGCCCATATCGCGACGCAGAAATTCATGATGGCCTCACCCCTTTATCGGCAGGAGCAGGAATGGAAGCAGAATGGAATCCTGCTCTCGCGGCAGACTATGTCCAACTGGCTGCTTAAAGCTTCGGAAGACTGGCTTGTGCCGATCTATGAGGCGATGAAGCATCGGCTGCTCGAGCATTCAGTCCTCCATGGAGATGAAACCGTATGCCAGGTGCTGAAGGAACCGGGGAAAACGGCGCAGTCAAGGAGTTACATGTGGCTGTACCGAACCAGCGGCGAGGCGAAACACCAGATTCTGGTGTATGAGTACCAGCCAGATCGGAAGCATATCCACCCAGAAGAATTTTTAGTTGGATTTTCGGGGTATTTTCATGCGGATGGATATGACGGGTACCACAAACTGCCTGACCGCGTCATTGTCGTTGGCTGCTTTGCACATATGCGGCGAAAGCTATTCGATGCGATGAAAAGCCTGCCAAAGGACAAACAGGCGGGTTCGAACGCGGCAAAGGGCGTGGAATACTGTGATCGGCTGTTTCATCTTGAGAAACAGTTCGCTTTGTTGACCCCTGCGCAGCGACTCGCGGAGCGTGAGCGGCTTTCCAGACCACTGGTAAATGAATTTTTTGACTGGATCGAGCGTTTAAATGCGCTGCCCAACACCCTTTTGGGCAAGGCGGAACATTATGCAAAGTCACAGCGGAAGTATCTTGAACGATATCTGCTGGATGGCCGACTGGAAATTTCAAACAATAGAGCCGAACGCGGTGTAAAACCGTTTGTCATAGGTCGTAAGAACTGGCTGTTTTCCAATACGCCAAATGGTGCGAAGGCCAGTGCCATCTATTACAGTCTGGTCGTGACCGCTATGGAAAACGGCTTAAACCCGTTTGAATACTTGTCTTGGATTTTAACCAATGCCCCGAACATGGGCAAAAAAGGATATGTTACATCAGTTGAGGATTTTCTGCCCGGGAGCGATGCCTTGCCGGCCAGGGTATTTTCTCCGAAACCAGGCGGCACGGACTCCGAAAAGCATGCATGGGAGGAAGATTGATGAAGGTAAAAAAACACATGGCGTTTATGCTGAACTTTGTCTCTGATTTCGCTGATGGGAAAATGTCTCGGTTTGACTTTGATCTGGACTATTCGGCTTATGTCATCGAGCATTTCCCCGAAATGGAAAATGAACATCCGCGTTTAGCACGAAGATTTGCTGACACGATTGATGCTGCTGTGGATTTCGCCGAATACAGGAATATATCCGATGAGGATTTCAGGATCATGATCAACAATGCGCTTTGCGATTTTCTTGGTATCGGCGAGCCTAATTTGATTTAGCTCACGTCAGGCCCGCTTTGACGCTTACCCGATTTCTGCTCTTGTTGCAGAACACAAACAGCGCATTTGCAAACGGATCAAGAGAAAAGTTCTCCTGCACCAGGCTCATGAGTCCATTGATGCTTTTT
>JAAYBH010000063.1 GCA_012718935.1 Clostridiales bacterium | reverse complement strand
GCTCCGTCCAGGATGCAGCTATCCTATATCTCCGCTTGCAGTATCTGTCTCAGCTTCTCCGCATACGCTTCGCTTTCGGGGTCGTCGGTCACGATTTCGATTTGGCCGGGGCCGGAAACGCCGAGATTCAGCTCAACAGCGCGGACGATCTGCTCCTGTTTGAAAATCGGCGTATCCATGATGGCTTTATTACTGCCGAGGTCCTTCAGGACGGCAAGACCGACGGCGTCAATGGCGATCCTGTCCCGGCCTATGAGCATGACGTTCGCTTTCGCGCGCTTGCCTTCCATGGGCCCGCCGTCGGTGAAAACGTCGATAGCGTCGTTGAGGATAAAATCGGGAGTATAGGCCAGGTTTATCTCGGCGATCATCTTTCGGATATGGGGTCCGTGGAGCTTCATGAAATCCTTTGGCGTGAGGCCGACGGCGAGCTTTAAGGCCGCGCTGTAGACGCCACCGAAGCCGTGGGTCTTCAGGCAGCAGGTGGCGACGGCGACGTCCGTCTCCGCCACGAGTTTCGGTATCTGGAAGCCGCCGGGCCAGTGGAGACCTTCGCGATCGAAAGTCACCCAGTCCTCCGGCTTCAGCTCCTCGAAATTGACGAGGCCGACACCGTGCTTCCGGCACATCTCAGGTATCTTCTTCTCCCTGAAGACATCGGCAGCACTAGCTGGCCCGCTCCGTTCGCCCAGAGTGATGGATGCCGGGTTTGCGGCCTTCAGGCCGATAATCAGTTCCTCAAGCGTATCGTTGTGGGTCGAGCCGGGGGTGATGTCCGCGGTGTTGAAATTTGGCTTCAGGTAAGCTTTCCTGCCCGAATAATCGAGCGGTCCCAGATGGTTTAAGCAGCGGCGGACGCCCTCTCTTCTGTCGGTTGTCGTGACGAGATAGATTGCTGATTTATTCACGGTTTTTGTCTCCTTTACAGTCCTCAATAACGGCAGGCCCGGGGTGCCAAAAAATAGAATGTCTTAACAGTATCATACCGCATGCGGTACGATTTAATCAACAGGGCTTAAAGATATATTGTGCAACGGCGATGTCCGCTGTATAATAAGCACAATAACTGAAACCGGGAGTCGAATTATGAAAAAATACACGCCGGCCAATGCCGTAGCCGGAATTTTTGGTATCCTTGTGGGTGTGCTGACCTTTATTTTTACAAAAGACTTTTTGCTCACGTTATCTGCTTTTCTGTTCAGTCTTTTCCTGGCCATGGCCACGCGGCCGTTTTATCAGGGATTGTTCGAGAAGAAAAACAAGCCGCTGCCGACGACGATATCCACCCTGCGGGAGAGGGGCTTTGAGTCCGGCGTTCCGGAGCAGCGCGTCTTTTACGCCCTTCTGATCACGCAGGACGTCACACTGGATGTGAATGACCCGGAGCAGAAGGCGATATTGGAACAGATATTCGAAGTATCAGCGGCTGCTATGCGCGAAAAGTACGATTTTTTCCGCTCACGGTACGCTGTCCTGCAGGAGCGGGAGCTGCCGACTAAAATCAGTGTGGGCTCCTGCACCGAGAAAAGCACGAGCATCGGCAAATGCTACCGCGACTGGCAAAAGCACGTCAGCGTCGATAACAGGGCGTTCCCGGCGAAAGAGAACATCGACGTCTTTTTCCACGACCTCCAGTTTACGGATCAGGAAGGCGTCACACATAACGCCGTCACGGCCGTGCAGTTTTACAGGTGGTAGTAACCCTGCCGGCATTTAAGGCTTTCACATCCCCGACTAAACGGGGATGTGCTTTTTTTATGCAAATTTCTTAAATCGCATGAATAGAATAGGAGTAAAAACAACACAAGCTGTGGGGGTGATTTTCTGAAAAAGTGGCTGTTGTATATAGTCAATAAATTCGTTGAAAATATGATTGTCAACGGGCTCAAGTTCCTGGTCGGGCTCCTTGTACTCGGTGCGGCGTCGATCCCCGTTGTTCAGGAAATAAAGAGGGCGGGACAGGCCGAGGTGTCCGTTGAAAGATGGCTGCTGATCCTGCCGTACATTATTGTTTCTTTAATTGCCATTGTGATCATTTTCTACATAATCCTGAGATTCAGGCTCATGCCGCATCTTTCCTGGGATTATGTTTTCGGCCTGAATCAGCATACTATATGTTATCTCGACAAATCGAACCTTGAATTCACGAAGACGCTGAGCATCATCCCGCTCACACGCTGCGTCAACCAGGCCTCTTACGACTATAATTGGACAGGTTCGGATATCAAAAGCGTCATTCTCAGGAAAATTGACGGAAACGTGACCGTCAATAATGTCGGACCGGGTATCATCGCCAACAAGGGAAAGCTGCTCATCCATTTCAACGAATATTTGAGAGTGCTCAGAAAGCATGAGTGCGACGTCACCTATCTGCTGAGCAACGAGAACAATACCATGGAGCGCAAGCTCATCATCACGGTGAAAAGGCCGACGCTGAAGTCGCTGTTAAGGGTTGTCACGAATCCCGGCGTCCGGCTCAAGGATGTGAACGCATCTGTTTACGACATGTTCGGTGACAGAAAAAATACATGCAAAATGATCCCGCTGTACAGCAGGAAATTCGGAAACCATCACAACGCCCAGACATACTATGAATGGGAGATAAAACGCCCGAAGCTTTTTTCCAGATATGAAATCACATGGGACATTGTATAAATCATACCCGGCGTGTCAAACATAATCATAATTTAAGCCGAGCAGGAGGAGCAATCATGGAATGCGACTGAAACGACATAAAAACAGCTGACCGCCTCAGATTGTGTCTGAGGCGGTT
>JAAYBH010000489.1 GCA_012718935.1 Clostridiales bacterium | reverse complement strand
GCCGCAGCCAAAGCCGAAGCCGCGACTGAAGCCGCAACCGCAGCCAAATGCAGCGGTGCGGCCAAAACCGCAGCGGTTTAACCCGCAACCAAAGCGGCTTGATCCGAAGCCGAAGCCGCGACTGAAGCCGCAGCCGCGGCGGAATCCGCACGAACGACATCTGTCAAATCCGCAGAACACGGATAATCACCCCCCGTTATGTTATATGCCGGGAGGAGGGGTTGTGCGATTGCTCGGCGTTATTCCCATATGGAGCGCGTTGTCTCAAGGCCCAGCGTGACCTGCGTGCCGCGGCCGGGAGTGGAATCGATGGAGATGGTGTGACCCAGCTTGCCGACGATGCGCTTGCACAGGTATAAGCCGATGCCTGTGGATTTTTTATCCTCCCGCCCGTTGTAGCCCGTAAAGCCCTTTTCGAAAACCCGGGGCAGGTCCTCTTCCCTGATGCCGATGCCGGTATCCTCAATGATAAGCGTCATGCCCACCGTGTAGATTGATACCTTGCCTGAGGCCGTGTATTTGAGCGCGTTTGACAGAAGCTGTTCGATGACGAAACAGAGCCATTTTTCATCGGTCAGGACCTGGAGCCCGCTCACTTTGAAGTCCAGCTCCAGTTTTTTTGAAATGAACATTTTCGCATATTTGCGTACGGACTGCCGGATGATATCATCCAGCGCATACGTTTTGATGACAAAATCGGATGTGCTGCTGTCCAGGCGCAGGTACTGCAGCACCATCTGAACATACTGCTCGATTTTAAAAAGCTCTGCCGACAGCGCCGCACTTTGGCTGTTCTCTTCGGCCTGCAGCATCAGCCGCAGGGCGGCGATAGGCGTTTTGATCTGGTGCGCCCAGAGGGTATAAAAGTCGATGAGGTCGCGCAGGGCAATGTCCGAGGCCGATTCCACCCGCGTTTTTTCGTTGAACAGGGCTTTGATGAGCGCCTGGTAGTCCTGCTCCAGCGCGCCCCTGGGGCGGGGCAGATCGTCGATGCTGACGCCGACGCTTGACAGCATCCGGGTGAGCTCGCGATGGTGATACAGATACCGCAGATAACCAAGTAAAAACAGGATCACACCCACGACGAAGCAGAGAGCGGCGGCATACCAGACGGCTTCCGCAGGCAGACTGTACAGGGAGAACACAACAGCGAAGACGCCGATAAACAGACACAGAAGGAGGATGATCTTAAAATGGCGTTTCAGATAATTAAGCAGCACGAAATTCACCCCGCCCGTTGAGCGCGTTCGGTCAGGCCGGACTAACCGACCTGGTAGCCGAGACCTTTCTTCGTCGTGATGTAATCGAAAAGCCCCGCGGATTCAAGCTTCCGGCGCAGCCGTGTGATGCAGACGGTCAGTGCGTTTTCGTCCACAAAGCTGTCGTTTTCCCACAGGCGCGCCATGATGGCGTCCCGGCTCACCGTCCGGCCTCTGTTCTCTATAAGCAGCTGGATAATCCTGTATTCACTTCTTGTCAGCTCAAGCTTTTCGCCATTATAGGAGAGCGTCGCGTCGGAGGTGTTGAGCACAGCGCCCCGGCACTCCATGAGATGCGAGTGTCCGGCAAAATCATAAGTCCGGCGCAGGAGCGCCTGAACCTTGGCAATCAGCACGTCCAGATCGAAGGGCTTGGCGATGAAATCGTCGCCGCCCATGTTCATGGCCATAATAATGTTCATGTTTTCAGAGGCGGAGGAGATGAAGATGATCGGCACCTTGGAGACGCCGCGGATTTCCCGGCACCAGTGGTAGCCGTTATAAAACGGCAGCGAAATGTCCAGAAGCACCAGCTGGGGGTCAAAGCTGACAAAGCCGGAGAGGACATCGGTGTAATCCTCGGCGCGGCAGGTCTGATACCCCCAGGTTTCCAGATACTTTTCCATTGTTCCGGCAATGGCGTCGTCATCCTCGACGATATAGATCCTGTGCATAACACCATCCTATTCTTCACTCTTGTGATCGCTTTTCCTGAAAAAGGGCAGCCGGAGGGCCAGTACGGATATCACAGCAGCGCTCAGAGTGCCGAACAGGGCGCCTGCCAGGACGTCCGACGGGTAGTGGATACCGACAAAAAGCCGTGAAAGGGCGATCATGGCAGCGATGATATACACCCACGCCCACCGCCGCCCATTCATGCGCGCCATGACGAAGGCGCAGGCGAAGCTGGTGCTGGTATGCCCGGACGGGAAGGAGAAGTCGTTGCGCCGCGGGACAAGGATGCTCAGCTCGTGAAGGGACAGATAGGGGCGCGGCCGCTGGATCAGGGTTTTGATGACAAGGTCGTTGAGCACCCATGTGGCCGCCAGGCAAACAAGCAGCACAATGCCCGTCCGACGGTATTTTTTCGTGATAAGCATAGCGATGCCCGCCGCAATCCAGATAAGACCCAAGGTTCCGATAGCGGAGAAAAAAATCATGACGGCGTTCACAAAACCGCTGCGCAGATGCTCCTGAATAAACAGCAGGATAGCGTTATCGATCGACTGTATAAGCTGCAAATTCTGAAACCTCGCTACTTGAAGCAGATGACGCCCCGCAGGTCGTCCCGCATTTTGATGGCCTCGCTGCGGGCGGCTTCCGCGTAGTCACGGCCGCTGTTTCCCGTCTTTTTCCATGCGCAGATGATGGCGCGGGAGGAATTGACGACAGCGCCGCAGCCGCGGTCATCGAAGGCGTGGGCCGCGTCAGAAGCGCCGCCGCCCTGGACGCCGTAGCCGGGCACCAGGAAAAATGTGTGCCGTAGCCGCTGCCGGAGGCGCTTCAGCTCGTCGGGGTAGGTCGCGCCCACCACGGCGCCGATGCGGGAATAGCCGAAGGCGCCGACGGTGTCTTTTGACAGCTCCGCGAGCAGGTCGCCGACAACGGTATAAAGCGTCCTGCCGCCGATCTCCTGATCCTGAAGCTCCGCGCTGGACGGGTTGGAGGTTTTCACCAGGACGAATATGGCCTTATCGCGCTTTATACTCGTTTCAAGAAACGGCGTGATTCCGTCCGAGCCCAGATATCCGTTCACCGTGATGGCGTCGAAATCAAAGGGGAATAGCTCGGTGCCTCCAATTTTTACGCCGCCGAGATAGGCCGCGCTGTAGGCTTCCGCGGTGGAACCGATGTCGCCGCGCTTGACGTCGGCGATCACATAAAGCCCCTTCGCTTTGGCGTAATCGGCGGTCTTTTTGAATGATTGGACACCCGCGGCGCCCAGCAGCTCGTAATAGGCCGACTGGGGTTTGACAGCGGGGATAATATCATCCAAAGCGTCGATCAAGCCGCAGTTGAATTCATAAAAAGCGTCCGCCGCCGCTTTCAGGGTTTCGCCCTTATCTGCGATATGCCGATCCATGATATGCCTCGGCACATAGTCCGGCAGCGGATCGAGCCCCACGACAGTGGGGTTTTGCTTATCGAGAATTTTAGCCTGCAGGATGTCAAATGACATGGGAGACCTCCTT
>JAAYBH010000488.1 GCA_012718935.1 Clostridiales bacterium | reverse complement strand
CGCTCATTGACAAGCTGAGCGAGGCGAATATATTTGGAATAGACGAAGCCGATGTGCCGAAGTATGACAGCCTCCATGATATGATGGTTTATTCCTACTATGCCTCGGACGGCGACGAGAAGGACATAAAGTACAGCATATTCTGGTTCAATGGTGTGCCCCAATGGTTTTCCGAGGGCGAGATGCTGCGGATCTACGTGCTTGAACCCACAACACCGGCCACCGCCTATATCTCCCAAAGCTGCCTCTACATGAACCCGCTCAGTTCAACGTTTTCCGACGGCGACAGCGGCTGTCGCTATATCATCGGCGAAGACAGCCTCACGGTCATGAACAAGCAGACCGGCGAAGTCATCGCCGTTTCTTCGCTGGTCAGTTTGGAATGGCAGGAGATCAGCGCGGAGGAGTGGGATGCCCTGTTTCCGATTGGAATCGGTGCGCCGGATATTAGTAGCTATAAAAATCCAAAGGTTATTGAGTTTTCGAGCAGGTATTACCTGTTCAACATGGATGGTGAGCTGTGGTTCGGCGACTGCCGCGGTGGCAAGGTCGGTATGTGGAGTGTCTATTCGCTGGTGCAGGAAAGCACCGCTGGCGTTACATGGGAGTACACGCCAGCACTCAGTTCCCGCGTCCCGGCCTTTCCGTTCCGCTTCAATCTGGCGTACACGCGTATCGAAGCGGAATGTACCGGCGGTCATCTCATCGGCTTTGACGATCACGACGGCACGGGGTATCCGCAAGGCGAAACGCTCACCATACCGGCAGGCAGCGCTCTCTACTGGTCGCCGACAGCGGCGGATGCCGACCCGGCCCGCGCTCTGACTGCTCGAATTAGTTTCACTGTTTACAACGGAGACGAGGCGGTGTATACGGGTACTGTATCCGTATCCGGAACGACCGGCACGGGGGCTGCCGCAGCCGTATACAACGCGGTGCTGTCCGAGGGCGATGACCTGATGCTGATTCAGGCGCCGGATACCGACGGCGCGCTGATTCAGGCGGCGGAAACGTACTCGACTTCGTCGGTCGGCGGGATCGGCTGGCCACAGCACCTGGCCGTAGCGCAAGCCGACCTCGACGGTGACGGAGCCGACGAGTCCATCACGGTAACGAAGACAGCTGATGACCTCTATGTGCTGAGCGTGCTGGAAGCAAACGGTTCCGAGCTGTGGAGCGAGGAAATGTCAACGGCGCATACCGGCTGGGATTCCCTGTTCCTCTGCACGTTGGACGGAAAAGACTATCTCCTGCGCTATAATCCTACGATGTTCCAGGGCGAATGCTCTTACCGTTACACACTTTTCACGCTTGAAAACGGACGCGAAAATGCTAAGCGGACAGGCACGGTTGAGTTTGACGTCAACGGTACAAATCTCCTTGATACAGACGAAATGAATTCCTTTGCCGACGAAGTGAACGCCCTGCTGAAAAAGAGCATCCTGCTTCTCAAAACGGAGGGGGGGATGCCCTTAGTCGGGCCGTCAAGCGCCGAAGACTACCTGGAAGACTACGCCGTCCTTTTCGCAAGCGGAGCCTCAAACCTGACCGAAGCGGCAATCATCCGCGCCGCGCAGGTCTTTATCCGTCAGGAAACAGATTTCAATACAATATGGAATTTTACCTCGCCAGAATTAAACGAGATCGACGCCTCGCGTTTTGTGGGTATGCCCCTCATTACCGAGGACTACGATGCGGACGGCAAACTCTATGAGGTCATCTTTAATACTTCGGATGACGCCGTTCTGGGCCCGATCATACTCTTCGTGGACCGTCACGGTACGGTGTTTGCTTCCCCCGGACGGGACTGAGTGACAATCGGACGGACAAATAAACTACTCCCGTAGTATTGACATTGCCGCACGACTGTGGTAGTATGATCTTGTTGCAACACTACTATAGTAGTATGGAGGTTTTCGTATGGAAATCAAGCTATTTGATTCTGAGTTAAAAGTGATGGACGTTTTGTGGAAAGACGGCGATACGACCGCCAAGAGAATTTCAGACATTCTCAGGGAGCAGGTCGGCTGGAATGTGAATACGACCTACACTTTGATCAAAAGGTGCATAGCCAAGGGCGCGATAGAGCGCAGCGAGCCCAACTTTATATGCCATCCCCTGATTCCAAAGGAGCAGGTACAGGAGCAGGAGATGACCGAGCTGATCAACAAGGTATTCGACGGCTCGGCGGAGTTGCTTTTCGCCTCTCTGCTGAACAGGAAGAACCTGTCTGCGGAGGAAATCGAGCGGCTCAAGCAGATCGTGAACAAGCTGGGATAAGGAGACGGATATGGACATTCTTCAACTGAGCTTCTCCGCATCCGTCATGATTGCGGCGGTGGTAATAATCCGCGCGCTTACTCTGCACAGGCTGCCAAAAAGGACTTTTCTTGCCCTGTGGGGCGTTGTGATCTGCCGCCTGCTGATTCCGTTCTCCATTCCATACCGGTTCAGCTTCTATACGGGACTCGAGCTGGTCAAACAGCTGCTTTCGGCACAGACGGCTACAAGCGTCGTATCTGCTCCGGTGGTCATAACAGGAGTCACGAACATAGCGAAATTACCGGCTGCGGGAGAAGTGATGCCATCAGTTCCGGCGGCAACGGCTGCCATCTCGCCAATTTTTGTCGCTTGGTTAGTCGGTATGTGCGTCTGTACGCTGATCTTCATCACAGCCTATCTCAAATGCCGCCGTGAGTTCAAGACTTCTCTGCCTGTCCAAAATGACTTTACGGCGTGCTGGCTGCGAGAGCATGCGCTGCGCAGGACCGTGCAGATCCGCCAGAGCGACCGCATTCAGGCTCCACTGACCTATGGCGTATTCCGGCCCATTATTCTTCTGCCGAAGGCCATCGACTGGACGGACGAAGCGGGATTAAAGGTTATCCTCTCCCATGAATTGACGCATATCCGGCGCTTCGATACGCTGTTAAAGCTGGTGCTGGCCGCCGCTGTATGTGTGCACTGGTTCAATCCCTTTGTTTGGGTCATGTACGCGCTGGCGAACCGTGACATTGAGCTGGCCTGCGATGAAGCCGTGGTGCGCGCTCTTGGGGAGAACATGAAATCCGCGTATGCCTTGACCCTGATCGGTCTGGAGGAAAAAAAGAGCTCGCTTGCTCCGCTGATCAGCGGCTTTGCCAGGAATGCCATCGAAGAAAGGATTACCGCAATAATGAAAATAAAGAGAACATCCCTTATCGGGGTTATATTGGCGCTGGTTCTTGTAATCGGAACGGTGACCGTTTTTGCGACTAACGCCGCAAGCGCCACGAAAGAAAACGACCCGATAGATACCGCAGACGCGCTCAATCAGAATGGGAAAACAGGTTTCGTCACCGTTACGGGTGGGACCGTCACGCTCTCTGCAGTTGATTTTGGAACGCATATGGATATCTCACTTAAAGAAGGCAGCGTGCTCCTCGTTGGACGAGAAAGTTGGGAAAAAGGCGACGAAATCCTTTTCCGTATCAGCGCCGGCGAAGACACGAAACTCTATGCGGGAATTATACCGGCGGAAAATATGGAGAACAGCTGGGGCTATAGCGACTACGGCTCTGCTGTTGGCAAGGAGCTTAAAGTAAGCTCTGAGACGCAGGAGGTGTTGTTCACTGTACCGGAAACCGGGGAATATGGGATTATCGTTCAGCACATCGGAAATGGAAGCAATCAAGACGATGCCACTGTTTCCCAATCTGTTGAAATGCGGGCGTCGGAGGCGGAGAACCAGACTACTGAAGAGGTCGGCACGTCGGTATCCGACGCTCCGGATATGATCGCTGTGACTCTGGAGATCAACCGGGTATTTGAAAATCCACTGACAGAATTAGCTTCAGATGAAGCGCAGACAGGCGCGACGGCTTCCAATACCGGCTGGGTATGGCCAGTGGAAGGCTGCGACACGATCACCTCGGCATTCGGCAAGCGAGTACATCCTGTCAGCGGGACAACCACGGAAAGCGACCATATCACCATCAGCGGAGAGAACGCCGACGGAGCGAAGGTATACGCCACCCTTGCCGGAACCGTTTCTGAAACCGGCTTCGAAGCCGAACAGGGCAATTACATTATCATCACACATGATAACGGGATCGAGACGAGCTACCGGCACCTGAAAGAAAAATTGGTCATGGATGGAGACCCCGTCGCCGCAGGCGACACAATAGGCACGGTGGGTAAAACCGGTACGGCTACCGGCCCGTGTTTGGGATTCTGCGTCTATGTGGACGGCGTGGCGGTAAATCCGCTGGAATATTATCAATAAACGCCGACTCAGTAAATTCCATCAGCCCGGTCAGGTGGGGCGATGGAATTTACCTTATTAGGATTTGTTGGAAAGCACCCTATCGTTCACATAAAAGAATACAAAAGTATTCTGCATGCTGTTGACAATGTAAACAGGTCGGCATATAATATGTTTACATCGTAAACAGCATGGAGTGTGATTGAGATGACTGAGCAGAATATAAGCCTTACCAATACCGAATGGAACCTCATGGAGTGCCTGTGGGACGCGTCGCCCCGAACCGGCAGAGAGGCAACGGATTATTTACAGGAACATGTGGGCTGGACCCGGAGCACGACATTGACGATGCTTCGCCGCATGGCGGAAAAAGGCCTGATCCGCTGCGAGGACAAAGACGGAATGAAGATCTATTTTCCTCTCATTATGCGGGAAGACGCGGTCATCAAGGAAACGGACGATTTTATAAACCGGGTGTATAAGGGCAGCGTCAGCCTGATGATGAGCGCCATCACAAAGAAGCAGGAACTCACAAAAGAAGAAATCGAAGCGCTGTACGCCATTTTGCGGGAAGCCGAGGAGGGGAAGAAATGACGGAACTCATCATAACTTCCTCCGTTCTCATCCTCGTGGTGATTGTGCTGCGGCACTTTTTAAAAGGGAAAATCAGCCTGCGCCTGCAATATGCCCTTTGGGCGCTGGTGCTTTTGCGGCTGCTTGTGCCGGTTGCTTTATTTGAAAGCCCGTTTAGTGTCATGAACGCGGTTCTGGCGGCTAAATCTGCACGCGAGGTATCCGTGGCATCCGCCCCGACACCGACGCTTTCCTCCGCATACGGTGACATGGGTGCGGAGAACGCCGCCGTACAGGGCGGCGTGGGACAAAACGTCACCGATTCCGTAACAAACGTAACCCATCATGTATTTCACTGGGGGCTTCTGGCGCAAAGGGTTTGGTATATCGGGATCGGCATCGTTGGGATGACCTTGCTTTTATCAAACCTCAGCTTCGGCAGAAAACTGAGAAAAACCAGAAAAGCATATCAGGCGGATGATTGCAAGCTGCCGGTCTATACAGTGGACGCCTTACCGTCCCCCTGCCTGTTCGGACTCTTCCACCCATCGATTTATATTACGTCGGAGGTCGCCGGGGACGAAACAAAGCTTCGCCATGTGCTGGCCCACGAACTGACCCATTACCGTCACGGAGACCACATCTGGGCGGCTCTGCGCGGCCTATGCCTCGCCGTACACTGGTATAATCCGCTTGTCTGGCTGGCGGCGGCGCTTTCCCGCCGGGACTCAGAGCTGGCCTGCGACGAGGGAACCATCAAACGCATCGGCGAAGGAAGCCGCATGGAATACGGGCGCACGCTGATCGGACTCACCTGCGAGAAACGAAAAGCCATGGATTTGCTTTGCTGTGCCACCACCATGACCGACGGTAAAAATGGAATAAAAGAGCGCATAGCGCTCATTGCCCAAAAGCCGAAATTGCTCATACCGGCGGTGATTGCCGTCATGCTGGTCGCCGTCGTCGCGGTGGGCTGTACCTTCACGGGGGCAAAGAATGACGCGGAAATCGTTCCGCTCACGGCGGAAGAGCTTACACAGTATAGCAAGGCCTTTGAGCCGCTGCTGTATGACGAGCAGGGCAACCCCATCAGCGTCAATCCCCTCAGCAACTTTCTTACTTCCTATTACGACAGGCCGGAGGACATCAATCTAGCCGAATTGCTGCGGTATTTTTCGTCTGATGGCGATGTGAAGGACGAAGCCGAGTTCGAGTCGCTGAAAGTCGCAGAGAATTGGTCCTTCGGCACCGACATGACCTTGGACGGTATGCCGGTACCCGTTCATAAATTCTCTGTCGGCACCGTGAACAAAGCCTTAAAAGAATACATGGGCATAACGCTGGACGATCTGAGCGGCGTGGGATTGGATGAACTGATCTATCTCAAGGCGTACGACGCGTACTATAACTTTACCAGCGATGCCGGGGCCGCTTCCTTCACCTGCACCAGCGGTGAAAAACAGGGCGACATCGTCCGCCTGTTTGGCGATACCGCAACGCTCACGCTGAAAATACAAGGCGACGGCTTTTTGATTGTCTCGCACCAGCTAGCTGGCGGAGCAGCCAGTGGCGGGATAGATAGTGGGAACGTGACGCTATACGACTGTAGCGGCCTTTCCGTCGCGATCCCAAATGAGTACATCCAACAGCTCGTGGTTATCGCCGACCCGGAATCCGAAGCTGCGGAGGCAGGCGTGCTCGTTTCCGTCTACGAGAAACAGAGCTACGAGGAAAGCCGCGCCGACTATGGTGAGGAAGGCACCGCTGGCTTTCTGTTTTCCATTGTGCGCTACACGCAGGCGCAGTACGAGCAGTTCCTGTGCTCTGACGGCAGTGGGTACAGTTTCTTTGCCAAGGACAATACCTACTATTACGGCTGGGTCACCGCGACGGACGTGCAGTTTTACCGTTCCGGCGGGCAGATCCGTGATACGGATTCAGACGAATGGAAAGCGTGGGAGGCCCTTTACGAAGGCTGCAATGCCATCAAAGATGACTTTATTGCACGCAATCACCTGACCGCTTACAGCGACAGCGAGTTTCAGAGCAAACAATTTATTTACACCAGCGAGCATCTGTATTTGACCTACTATCCCTACTATGCTTACCAGGATACCGCCACCGCACAGGGCTTTACATGGCAGGACGTCGCCTATAAGCTCGTTCTCTCCCAGCCGGCAACGCAGGGCGAAACCGGCATCTGGTGTGTGGAACGCTGGTACGACGAACACGGCAGCCTCTATCTATATTTCCCAAATGCGAACGGCGTACCAGCAGCACAATACTATGCCGAAGAGCAGGCACAGTGCGATGCGGGACACAAAGTATCCGCGCTTGACCCTGAGCAGGTGGCGCTAGAGTTCGTCAGGCAATATTTCGGTCACACGGAAGCCACGTTCGAAAGCATTGTTGTCCAGGGTAAAGCGTCCGCCGACGAGGAGCCCATCGCCTCGGCGGACATTAACAACGACGGGCTGGAGGAAGCCTTTTACCTGGACAAAACTCACATGGGGAGCGGAGATATTGGTGTCACCCTCCGCGTCTATGACGGCAACAGTAAAGAAATCTGGAGCGAGAATGCAGGATTGCCGCACGTGGGCTGGAACTCGCTGTTTCTATGCAAGCTCGACGAAAAAACCTATCTCCTGAGGTATAACCCCAGCATGTATCAGGGTGATTGTACGTATACATATACGCTTTTTACACTGGAGGGCGGATCGGAGAAGGTATACCAAACAAACACACTGGAGTTTGATATCAATGGGACCAAAGCACTGGATGCTTCCGGGATGGTTGCCTTTGCGGATGAAGTGAATGCTCTGCTGGCAAAAAGTACGCTGCTATTGAGCAGTGAAGGCGGGACATATTCCTTCGGCCCGGTGTCCGCCGATGGCTTTATGGAAGAATTTTCGTGGCTTGAAGAGGACCCAAACCTCAAATCACTCTATCTGCCGGACGACGATTTACAGACAAAGCTTGAAAAGTTCAGCGAACATGCCGTCTTGAATCACGGATAAGGTGACAGAGCATTTATTTTGATAAAGAGCCTTGATGCAACCAAAAGTTGACATATAGTTGGTAGCCCGCAAACGCACATTCATGTAGAATGTTTCCGAGGTGATGACATGAGTATAGGAAACCGAATAAGCGAATTGCGCAGGAAGAATAACTTCTCACAGGAATATATTGCCGAACAGCTTAATGTCAGCCGCCAGGCTGTATCAAAATGGGAAAGCGGTCGGTCAAATCCGGATACCGAAAACTTAATTAGACTGGCGGAGCTTCTTAATGTTTCCGTCGAATATCTTTCGAAAGGTAAAGTCAATCCGCCGCCTGTGGCTGCAGAAAAAGAGGCCGGACGAAAAAGGCTCAACAAAAAGCACGTCGTAATGATCATAGCAGCGATGGCCATTTGTGTTTTGATTGCCGGCGTTGTCAGGATATACACTTTGCCTGTCGATTGGGATGCCGGAGCCTGTTCCGGAGGTTATGCAGCATTCATTTTTGATAAATACGGCGAAAAATTGGTTCAAAAGTATCTCGATGGTTCCGACAGAAAAGATGGGATTATTTCTTTAGAAGCTGTTGAAGGAACGCAGGAGGCAGAATGGCAAGACAGAACAATATATCTTCACTTTGATATTACGTATCATCACAATGTTGAAGGAACTGTAACCGAAAGCCTTACGTTCACGGGTCACAGGATATGGTTTGACACCTACAAATGGGGCGGGGCAATGATAGCTGGGTGAAAAGCGAACCAGAACGTACCTATACCGCGGCCCTACTCAGGATAGCGCGAGGTGAAAGCGTTTGGCAGAGGAAGCCTTATTAGAAAACCAAGTTACATATCTGTATCATGCATCGGCAAAAAAGCTCTACAACCTCGCGCTTTCCTCCATTGGCGACCAACTGCTGGCCGAGCAGCTTGCAATCGACGCGTTTGTATTTGCATATAACCGCCTCTCTGACAAATCAGACGTTACGCAGTTCCGTATAAAAAGCGCCAGACATTTGTATCGGAAAACAAAGAAGACGCTAATTCATCACAGTCGGCATAGCGCTCAGAAACTGAGTACGCACGAAAGCATAGAGTCCACCAATGATACAGAAAAAAGCAGAATTCAACAGTTGTTAAGCAGCTTGAATTATGACGAAAGATTTTTACTTCTGCTTTTATTACAGCAAAAATTTGCGAAAAAGGAAATAGCACGGGTTCTATACATTCCGGAATTCATGGTAAAAAAACGAATATACCACATGTTCAAGAAGGCTATAAGCGTATGGGCCGGGTTATCTGAATCCTTTGTGCCTGATAAAAAGCCGGAATAGTTGATAAAAAGTTGAAAATTAAAACGTACGATGTTTTAGGGTGGTGCATTGTGTCGCAAAGAATTCTGATCGCAGACGACGAGGCGGGTATTGTAAATCTGCTTCGGGACTATTTCGAAATAAACGGTTATGAAGTGCTGACGGCGTTAAACGGTAAGGATGCGCTGAATCAGGCGGGAAAGAATCCGGACCTTATCCTGCTTGACATTAATATGCCGGACATGGACGGGCTTCTAGTCTGCTCGCAGATCCGGGACTATGTCTCCTGCCCGATTTTGTTTTTGACCGCCCGTGTGGAGGATGCCGATAAGATCAATGGCTTCCTGGTCGGCGGGGACGATTACATCGTCAAGCCGTTCTCCATCGACGAGCTCGGCGCTCGAGTATCGGCGCACCTGCGGCGGGAGGAAAGGCATAAAGTTGAGACTAAAGTTAAGTTTACCGGCGGCCTTGTGATCGATTACGCGTCCCGGACGGTCTGTTTCCGGAACGAGCCGATTCAACTGGTGAAAAAAGAGTTTGATATTATTGAGCTTCTTTCCATGAACAGCGGGCAGGTGTTTGACAAGGAGCGTATTTATGAACGGGTCTGGAGCTGGGACAGCGAAGGCAACAGCGGCGTTGTCGCGGAGCATATCCGAAGAATCCGCTCGAAATTGGAAGCCGCCGGAAGCGATCCGTATATTGAAACGGTCTGGGGGTGCGGGTACAAATGGGTAAAGTGAAGCAGCTTTTTCGCAATCTGTCACTGCGGAAAAGCATCGCATTGTACATCGCCGTCTTCGCGGTGATCGCGATCGCGCTGATTGCCCTTACCTCCGCGCTGTGTTACTCGGCAATTGCAAGAATTGAAAAAAATTATCCGCCATCCGGAAATCAATATTATCTCACCACCGAGGGCGGGGAGCAGCTTGGGGAAGGAATCTATATCGGAACATCGCCTGCGGATATGTCGGCTGAAGATCGGCGCGCAATCGTCATTCTGAATACCGTTTCCACGGTCTCCGTCCCTATATATTCCGCGCTCTGTGTGATTGCGGCGGCGCTACTGTTCTACCGGAATAAACTGAAAAAGCCGCTCCTCCTGCTGGCGGATGCGTCCGACCGGATATCAAAAAACGATCTGGATTTTTCTGTTGACTATAAAAGCCGCGATGAAATGGGCAGGCTTTGCGGTTCCTTTGAAAAAATGCGTACTGCATTGGAAGAAAATAATAAAAGCATGTGGCACGCCATGGAGGAACGCAGGCGCTTGAACGCGGCTTTTTCCCACGATCTGCGCACGCCTCTTACGGTACTCCGCGGGTATACTGATTTTTTGAAGAACTATCT
>JAAYBH010000487.1 GCA_012718935.1 Clostridiales bacterium | reverse complement strand
TTCCGGCGGAATGGGCTTCATATGGCGGAAAAAAATAAAAATCCTGTAAAAACAATCAGCCTTGTGATGGTGCTCATGCTGATCGGCAAGCTGCTGGGTCTCCTGCGCGACAGGCTCCTGCCGATCATCTACGGCAGCGGTATCGAAACAAACGCGTTTCTGACCGCCAGCCGGATCCCGCGCGTTTTTTTTGACATCGTTTTCGCATCGGCCGTGACCGCAAGCTTTATTCCCGTATTCAGCGAGCACCTGACAAAAAAGGGCAAGCGTGAGGCTGTGCTCTTTTCCGGTAATTTTATGACGGTCATCGGTCTTTTCTCCCTTATATTAACTGTTCTCGGCATCATATTTGCATCACCCCTCGTTCAGCTCTTTGCTGACGGTTTTGACGCCGAAACAACGGCGCTTTGTGTCTCATTAACCCGGCTGATGTTCCCCATCGTACTTTTTACGGGTATTGCGTTTTCATTTGTCGGCATCCTCCAATCTCTTGACGAATTCAATATCCCCGCCCTCATCAGCGTGATCGCGAACATCATCGTCATTGTCTATTACTACACCCTCAACGACCGTTACGGCATCTTCGGCCTGGCGGCCGCTTTTCTCATCGGCTGGTTATTGCAGGCCGCCATTCAGGTGCCGGCACTGAGAAAAAAAGGGTTTTTCTATAAGCCGTCCCTCAGCCTCAGGTCTGAGGGGATGAAGAAAGTCCTGGCCTTTATGCTGCCTGTCCTCGTCAGCACCTGGGTGCAGCCAATTAATCTGACGATCAATGCGAAATTTGGTTCCCGCCTGATGGACGGGTTCGGTTCATCGGCCATCGATCTGTCAAACAATCTGTTTCTCATCATCGCAGGTGTCTTTGTTTTTTCCGTCACAAATGTCATTTTCCCCCGCTTGTCAAGAATGACGGCAGAAAATGAGACTTCGAAATTCAGGAGGACAATCCAGACTACTGTCCATGTCTCCATGTACTTCATTATTCCGATGACGGCGGGGCTCATCGCGCTGGCGCAGCCCGTGGTGGATCTTTTATACGGCGGCGGGCAGCTGGACGCAGGCGCTGTTCAGATTACCTCCGAAGCACTCCGTTATATCAGCATCGGTATGACCGGCTACGCGCTGCAGGCTGTGCTGACCCGGGCGTATTTCGCGCAGCAGGAAGGTAAAATTCCGCTTGTCGCCGGAACTGTATCCATCGTTGTGAATCTCCTGCTCTGCGTTGTTCTGACAGACACGATGGGCGTCAAGGGTCTGGCCATCGCCTCCGCCGTGGCCGCGACGGTCAACGCGGTCATCCTGGTTATTCCCATGGAGAAGGCCGGAGAAGGCTTTATCAACAGAGCTTTCGTCATTGATATGATAAAGCTGGCTGTTTCAGCCGCCGTTATGACGATCGTTGTGCTTTTGCTGGCAAACGCGCTGGGCGGCATCGGCGCAGGAACCGGCGCTAAAGCCGTGAAAGTCTTTGTTCCGACCGTGGCCGGAGGCGCTGTCTATTTCGTGCTGACGTCTGTACTCGACGTCTTTGAAGCCAGAGAGGCTGTCGGCGCAATAAAAAACCGCCTGGCCGGGCGGCGCGTGTAAGGGCGTAAAATTTGTTTGGGGTGAGATCAGAATATGCATAAAATATTGGATTCAAGCCTGCTGTATAGATGGCTGTCCGCTTTTTTCAGCGCGATCGGTTCAGCCTGGCACGACAGCCGGATCGTCACCTGGTTTCTGACGCCGGGGCGCGGCCGCGAAAGGTATGAGCGGAGTCTTCTCTACCGGCTGGGGCGGTCGCTGCACAATGCTTTGGCCTTAATTTTTGACAAGCTCCGGCTCACAAGACTTTTTAACGGGAGCATATTTAATCAGACGTATATCTGGTGTCTGATCCCCGCGGTGCTGGCGCCGCTCCTGGACCAGACGATGGTGATCCTCTGTCTTGTCGCCGTTGGCTTTTTTTCGCTGACGGTACGTTTCGGATGCGACAAAAGCAGGCGGCTGTTCAGCTCACCCGTCAACAAATATATTGTCTTATTCTCTGCCGTGTATCTGGCTGCAACGTTTACATCGGTCACACCGTCGGGCAGTCTTTTTACCGGCCTTTTGACTGTCCTTGTCACGCTGTTTGCCATTATTTTTGACAACGCGGTAACGACAAAACGCCAGACCGACCTGGCCATCCGCCTGTTCGTCCTCGCGGGCACGCTTGTCTCCCTGTACGGGATTTACCAGTATTTCTATTATGATCCCGGCAGCGCCGGTGCCTGGATTGACAGCGATAAGTTTTCGGATATCACAAACAGAGTCTATTCCACCCTGGGGAACCCCAATGTACTGGGTGAATATCTCATTCTCATAACGCCTTTTTCCTTCGCCTGCGTCCTGACGGCGAAAACATGGCCCAAGAGACTCTTGTATCTCGCCATTACCGCCCTTATGCTGCTGTGTATGCTGTTCACATCCTCCCGGGGCGGCTGGCTCGGCATTCTCTTCGCAGCGGCGATTTTTGCCGTCATGCTGGATGCGCGGCTTCTGCTCGTGGGCCTTGTAGGCCTGGTCGCCCTTTATTTTATCCTTCCGGACTGGGTTATTACGCGTTTTACCAGCATCGGAGACTTTACAGACAGCTCCACCTCTTACCGAGTCTATATCTGGCTGGGCACCATCTCCATGCTGAAGGATTACTGGCTCTCCGGCATTGGGCCGGGCATTACCGCCTTTAACACCATCTACCCGGCGTACAGCTATAACACGATCGCCGCGCCTCACGCGCATAATCTGTTCCTGCAGCTGACCAGCGACGCCGGGATTATTGGCCTCCTGCTGTTTCTGATGGTGATTTTAAGTTATTACAGGATGGCTTTCGGCGCTTTTTCCAGAGAAAAGGACAGGCCGACACGGGTCTATCTCATTGCGGCGGTCTCCGCCGTCAGCGGGTTTCTCCTGCAGGGACTGACCGATTATTCCTTTTATAACCACCGGGTTGCGCTGTTTTTCTGGGTCGTCATCGCCCTCGGCTCGATTCTCTCCCGACGCTCAAAAATGGAAGAAGGAGTATTATGGTTAAAGTCTTAAACGTCATCAGCGATTCAAATATCGGGGGAGCCGGCATGGTGCTTCTCAATTACATGAAATACCGCGACAATGACGCCTTTGATGTGTGCGTCTGTCTGCCTGAAGGGAGCCTTCTGACGCAGCCGCTCCGGGAGACGGGCGTCGCCGTATATGAGCTTGCCATCAGTCCGGATAAATCCTTTGACAGAAAGGATATCAAAGTCATCAAAGCGCTCATCAGGGCAATCCAACCCGATATTGTGCATACCCACAGCTCACTGTCCGGCCGGATCGCCGCCAGACAATGCGGTAAAACCATTATCTACACGCGTCACTCCGTCTTCCCGCCCGGCAGGCTGATTTCCTCACCGCTCGGCAAATTGGCCAACAAACTCGTCAACGAGCATTACGCCGACAGGATCATCGCTATCAGCCCGGCCACAAGAGAATATCTGCTCAATGTGGGAATTAGCGATCGCTTGATTGACGTCACAATGAACGGCGTCGAGCCCATCACACGTGCCGGTGACGCGGAATGCGCGGCGCTCCGGGAGCAGTTCGGCATCGAAAGCGGCGATTTTGTATGCGGTATTCTGGCCAGGATTGAGCCGTACAAAGGCCATATGATCATATTGGATGCGGCGAAAGCCCTGAAGGACGAAGGACGGCGGCTTAAAATTCTGATTGCCGGAGCGGGCGTTTATGAGGATGAGGTGAAAAAAAAGACACAGGAGCTCGGACTGACGGACACTGTTGTTTTCACTGGCTTTATCTCGGATGTGGCGCCGTTTCTGAGTATTCTCGACGTCCAGCTGAACGCGTCTTACGGTACGGAGACCTCGAGTCTGTCCCTTCTGGAGGGTATGAGTATCGGCCTTCCGGCCGTGGTCAGTGATTACGGCGGTAACCCCTATGTCATAACAGACGGTGAAAACGGTCTTCTCTTTCATAACAAGGACAGCCTGGGTCTTGCCGATTGCATCCGGCGGCTGATGGACAACCCCGAGCTTCTGTCCCTGCTCGGAGAAAGCGCCGCTTTCATATTTAACGACCGTTTTACCGGACGTATCTTCGCTCAAAACATTGAAGGCATCTATATGAAGACGCTGAAAGGAGACAAGGATGGAAAATAAACAAAACAAGCCGCGGTGGAAGCTGAATATTTTTGATATCATTATCATTGCGGCCGTGGTCGTTGCGGCCGGGGTGCTGATATTCATATGGCGCAATTC
>JAAYBH010000486.1 GCA_012718935.1 Clostridiales bacterium | reverse complement strand
GCCAGGTCAAAGAAACTGACTTCCGGGTCGGCGATGTATTTGATCAGCTGGAGCTTGCTGACCTGGAGCGTTTCCGCGCATTTTGCGTTGGTGATCGTCGGCTTGCAGAAGAAAAAGCCCTGAAAAAGGTTGAACCCGAGGGACCGCGCGAAGTCCAGATCGGCATACGTCTCAATCTTTTCGGCCAGCAGGATCTTCCGCCTGTTGTTGTTGACTTTATAGACGCTCCTTCTGATGTCGTCAACCTTGCATTTCACAAAGTCGATTTTGACGATATCCGCCAGAGCGATCAGCGGCTCAATCTCTTCCCTGTATGTAAAATCATCAAGGGCGATCAGGTAGCCCCTTCTTTTCAGCTTCCTGCAGGCGGCCAGTATCGGTTCGGTGACCTGCACATCCTCCAGGAGCTCAACGATCAGGATATCGTTCGAGAGCATATGCGGCACTTCATCCAGCAAAAGCTCCGAGGTAAAGTTGACGAAAGCTTTCCGTCCGCCGGTGATCTGTTCGATTCCGATGTCGCTGAAGGCTGTAACTAAAACATCCTTTGTGGCGGTGCTTCCGTCAAGACCGTCATATGCGATGCTCTCCCTTCCGGCCCTGTATAGCAATTCATAACCAAATATCTCTTTCTTTATATTGAATATCGGCTGACTTGCCACACATTCAAACACGTATACCACTCACAATACTTCTTATTTGGCGCGTTATCTGAGAATCTCCGTAATGCGCACACCGTAGTTGTCGTCAATGACGACGACCTCGCCCTTCGCGATTCTTTTCCCGTTGACGATCACGTCCACGAGCTCGCCCGCCAGCTTGTCCAGGACAATGATTGAGCCGATCCCAAAGTTTAAAACGTCGCTCAGGTTCTTCTTTGCCTTCCCAAGCTCCACCGTCACCTGCAGCGGAATATCGTTGATGAGATCATAATTGACGCTGCTGATTTCCGCCTGTGAGGAAATAAAGGGTTCGTCAAAGGATTCGTAAGATGCGGGTTTAACAGGCTGCACACGCTTTGGTTCAGCCGGCGCTTGGCTGCGCGCCCCGGCGGACTGCTGTCTGGACTCGCCGGCAGCGGGTACGTTTGGAGATCCGGCGTATCCGGCCGGCGCATTTTTTGGCTTCTCGGGTTCCTTGGGCTCCGCGGGCATCAGCTTATTGATCATCGTCTGCGCCATCTCGACCGGCATAATCTGCATGAGCTTACTTTTTAGCAGTCCCTCGATGACCATGTCAAAGCTGATTTTGATGACAAGCGGCGCGCCGTCCAGGAAACTCGAAACATCCTGATGGGGCTCGGCCTGCTGAACCTCGGGCGGCGCAATATTGACCTCATTGCTCATCATATCGGCCATTGCCGTCGCCGACGAACCGATCATCTGATTCATCACCTCGCTCATGGCGGAGAGGTGGATCTCATTCAAGACGATTTTATCCCTGTCAATATTTCCTTCTCCGCCCATCAGCAGATCGGTGATGATGGCGGCGTCATAATCCTTGATGATCAGCAGATTCTTACCGAACATGCCCTCCGTATATTCGACGCTGATCGCCAAAAACGGCCATTTGAAGGACGCCAGCACATTTTCGGCCTTAAACAGGCCGACCTTCGGCGTCGTAATACTGACCCTTCTCCCCAGAAGGGCATACATCGTCGTCGCCGCCGTCCCCATGCAGATATTCCCGATCTCGCCGAGTGCGTCCACCTGGTCGTGGCTGAAGTATTCTGTGATGTCCTCCTGGATATCGGCGTCCATCGCTTCCAGGGCTTGTACGTCCCTTTCCTCTTCCGCCATAATATCATCGGTTGTCTTTGTTTTCGTCCCGCTTATGAGAGCATCGATTTCTTCTTGTGTCAAGTCACTCATGTTCGTCCTCTCCTCTGATCTCTTCGAGAATTTTCAGCGCCAGATTGTTTCTGTATTTCCCCATGGATGCACGATATTTCGGGATATGCTGATATTTGACGATCATCGGGTCGTCGACCTTATGGGCCAGCTGAATCACATCCCCCACATTAAGGCAGGTGATATCCCGGACTGTGGCTTCCGTAGCATTGAATTCGGCGCTGATTATGATATCCGAGTTTTTTATCGTCCCGATAATCTTCTGCGGGTCGCGGTTATCACGTTTGTTCGGGTTCCCGGAGTACATGTGCTTCGTGTTCAGGTTCTTAATGAGCGGTTCAAGGGCCTGATGGGGAAGGCAGAAACCAATCAGCCCGCTCTCTGTGCCGATCGTTACATTCAGCGTCACCATCAAAACAGGCTCGTTGAAATCGACGATCTGCGTAAACTGCATGCTCGTTTCGACTTTCTCAAGGGTGGAGCTGACCTCCATAATTTTTCCCCAGGCCTCGTCAAAGTTCTTCAGGCTCTGCCATAAAACACGTTCCATTATGGCGAGCTCAATATCCGTGAACTGCCGGCCTTCGGCGTTGATCTCCTTCGTTCCGCCCAGAACGCGGCTGATAATCGAATAGGATATCTCCTTCGTTATCTCCAGGATGAGCGAACCGTTAAACGGACTCGTATTGATAATGGCGATGATGACGGGCGACGGCACGGAGTTGTTGAATTCGTTGAAAGATATCTCTTCTATGGAAAGCACCTCGGAATCGCAGCTTGCCCGGAGCGTTCCCATCAGATAGTTGGAAAGCAGATGCCCGAAATCTTTGAAAACGACATTGATTGCCCTGATCTGTTCCTTTGTAAATCGATTGGCCGTTTTGAAGTCGTAGACTTTTGCGGTGCCTTTTGATTCGTCCTCGTTGTTATCGGCATCTCCGGTCGCCAGGTCGCGCATCAGTTTGTCAATTTCAGCCTGGGACAAAACGTCCAACAATCACACCACCCCCTAAAATTAGTGTCATATCCGCATCAAAGCGCCGCAGCAAAGCCCGCGGCGGTTACTGCATCACGAAATCGCTGAAGTAGACGGACACGATATTTTCAATCTCCAGCGCCTTGTTCAGCGCCGCCGGTATCTCGCTCCGCAGCCTGTCCATAATATCCGGGCTCGATATATCGTCATCCGTGAGGTCCCGCAGAATGATCAGCACCGTATCTCTGATGATATGGACGTTTTCCTCAAGGTCTTTGGCAATATCCTTGTTCATAACCAGGACGATCGATACCTTTACAAGCTTCTGGCTCTCCTTGACATTGGCGATAAACGCGTCCTTTATGGCGTAATTGTAAAGGACTTCCGGTTCGCCCTCCTTCTTGCCGCAGGAGACAAGAAGCGTGCCGACGGCAATAACCGCAATAACGACGATCAGGATTCTTTTCATATTGTCCACCTCTCAGCCGGCTGTAACCGTCACTTTAACTTTATTAAGGACGAAGTCGACTCTTCTGTTATCAGCGCGCCCCTCGGGCGTATCATTTGAAGCGATCGGCTGATGCTCGCCGTATCCGGTGGCCGACAGCTTGGTCTCCTCTATCAACGCCGAGTCAAGCAGTATCCGCAGAGTATTTGTCGCTCTTTTGACCGACAGGTCCCAGTTGTCTTCAAATTCAGCCGTGTGGATGGGAACTGTATCGGTATGCCCTTCAATATCCACCATGCTGATCGAGTCTATGTTTTCAGTGATGATCTGAATAAAGTGTTTTAATGTCTCAGCGCTCTCCCGTCGGATTGTCGCGCTGCCCGAGTCGAACAGGGCGATTTCGCTGAATCTGAGAATAATCACGTCGTCGGTTCGCGATACGCTCATCTGCCCGCCCAGATCGTTGATTTCAATATAGGAGACAATTTTTTGATACAGCTCGTCGAACGCTGTGTTTATCTGCTCCTGTAACGCCTCCAGCTCCTGCAGCTCGGCCTGGCTCATCTCTTCCCCCTGGGACTCGCTGCCCCTTGTCCTGAAATCCACCATCGAGTCGATCCTGATCGCATCTTCCTTGACCTCGGTGATATCAAAAGCCTGAATGGCGGAAGCGCCGTAGGAGCCCGAAAAGGCTTGGACAAGCTCCTGGGCCTTCGATTCGCTCAGCGTTGAGAACGAATACAAAAGAACAAAAAAGCACAGGAGGAGGGTCACCAGATCGCCGTATGTATCCATCCAGCTATAACCGCCGCTCTCTTCCTCGGGCTCGGTATTTTTCATAGTGGTATCCCCCCGTTCTTCAACGTCCGGTACGTCCGTCAGGTTTTATCTGTTTCCGGTTCCTTTGTCTTCGTCTCGAGCTTATTCAAATCCGTGTTTGAGATAAAGGCGTTCAGCTTTTCTCGGATTGCCCGCGGGTTTTCACCGTTCTGGATGGCCATGATCCCCTCCAGCATCAGCTCCATGCGCATGTATTGGACGGTGCCCAGGGCCTTCAGCCGCTTGGACAGCGGGCTGAAAACGATATTGGCCAGACACGAGCCGTAAAACGTGGTCACAAGGGCGACGGACATATTCGGACCGAGCGAGCTCATGTCGTCCAGGTTCAAAAGCATGTTGATCAGGCCGATCAGCGTACCGATCATGCCGAACGCCGGCGAGTAACCCGCCGCGGCGTCCAGGACAGCCCTGTTATCCGCATGGCGCTGCTTTGTCACGGCAATTTCGGTCTCGAGAATACTCCGCATGACCACCTGGTCGCTTCCGTCCACCACAAGCATGATCCCTTTTTTCAAATACGGATTGCTGATTTCCAGCTCTTCCAGAGCCAGAAGGCCGTTCCGTCTGGCGTTGTTGGCAATTTCGACAATCACGTCGATATCGCCGGCCAGGTCGATCTTTTGATTCCTGAACGCAATTTTTATCGCCTTCAGGACGTTTTTCAGCCGGTCGGGCGAGGACGAGGCCACCGTAACGAAGACAACGCCGCCGACAACGATGAAGATAGATGCCGGGTCGTAGAAGGAACTCAGCTCTCCGCTCATCATAATGCTGGCCACGACACAGGCTATGGCTAAAACTATGCTCAGAATGGTGGATTTGCTCATTAACCCTCACTCCATTATCGGTTATATAATAATCTCCCCGTCTTCGTCTCTTGAAATGAGGACAGCCCGCCTGGCGCCGAGGATCAGCGTTGTTATCTCTGCGGCGGTCTCGGCGACTGCGTATTTCCTGCCGGAGACCATTGTCAGAATCGTATCGGGTGTTTCTTCCATATACTCGATTTGATGCTCATTGATCCAGAATTTCTCAACCTTGTTGATTCGCGTCAGCTTAATCATCATTCAGCCCCTATCGTGCTCAGCGTTT
>JAAYBH010000485.1 GCA_012718935.1 Clostridiales bacterium | reverse complement strand
GCGCTGACCGGGATGGTGTCCGCCATCCACAGGGCAACGTCAAGGGCATGAATGCCCGCGTTGACGAGATAGCCCCCGCCCAGGTCGTCATAGTTTACCCAGATCAGTTGCCGCAGGCGGCTTTCAACGGTATCGGTCCTGGGCGGGTCCGCAAAACTTTCATCCGTATAAATTGAAGCAAGCAGGGCGAGTGAGCCCAGCATGCCCTCCCGTACACCCTTGACTACCTCGATGTTCACCGGCGCGGTGCGCGTCTGAAAGTCAACCAGGAACACCTGTTTGTTAGCGGCGGCCCGTTTGCCGGCCTCGGCGATGCGGAGGCATCCGTGCACATCACAAGCTACCGGTTTGGCCATGAACACATGGCGTCCCGCTTTCACCGCCGCCGCCGCATGGTCGGGGAAACAATAAGGAGGCGTTTCCAGAAAGACCGCCTCAACACCGCTGTCCAGAAGTCCCCTGTATCCGGAAAGGCCGCTGAAGCAGCGCTCTTTGGGAACATGATACTGTGCCCCGGCGCCCTCCGACAGTTCCTGAAAATAGTCGGCTACAGCGGTAATTTCAAAGCCGCCGTGGCCCTGCACCATGGAGGCGATCATACGGCCTCGCCCTCCCAGACCAATGATACCGGCCTTCACGCGGCTGTTCGCTTCCGTGCCGAACGCGGTGCGCGGCGCGAGCACGGCAAAAGATGCCGCAGCGGCACTCCCGACGAAAACCCGGCGGGAAATACCCTCTGTGTCGTTTTTTTTATGAACGTCTTTTAGCATACACATTCTCCGTCTCCTTTGCGTTGAAAATACAATCTAGTAGCAAAACCATTTGTATTCTTTACGGGTATCAACATAAAAGGGTGACCGACGATAACTTACTCTTTTTTTTGGTTCATCCGCGAATTCCGGGAAAGGCGTCCCTAATTCTTAGGAAGAAATACTCGTCGTCCCGGAATCCATAGGCCATTCGCTTGATAACCTTGATCTTGTTGTTGATGCCTTCGATGACGCTTGTATTCAGAGGATAATGGCAGTGTGCAAGCACGCCGTGAATTCTTTGGTTTAGTGCGTTGGCGAATTTTTTCAGTGGTTCAATGCGGCTATGCATAGCCCGGCTATACCATTCATTCCAGAACCGTCTGGCCGCCCCCTCATAGACAAAATCCCAGAGGCGAGCGAGGTCATCTTTGAGGATATAAGCCATCGCGATATGCTTGTTGGCATCCAGCAGTTCCTTGAGGCGGATGCGGTCCGTGGTTTTGAGGTTATCGCGATTGCGAAGCAGCAGCCATTTGGATCCCTTTACGACTTCCCGTTTACTCATGTCCTCCTTGAGACGATTGGCTTCGTCCACACGAACCCGGTCGATAACTTCGCGTCCATATTTGCTTTTTACATGAAAAAGATCATAGACGACCTTGGCGTTGGGGCACTGTGCACGCACTTCTTGTTCATAGGGTTCCCACATATCCATTACCACGGCTTGGATACGCTTGCGTCCGTCCTCGCCGAGTCTTTCAAAGAAAGGGCGAATGTCTTCCCGGCCTCGACCGCGGCAGACCCAAAGGACACGCCGGGTGGAAGGCTCAAGAATGACGGTGGCATACCGATGTCCTTTCTGGATGGCAAACTCATCCATACCAAGCATGCTCACTTCTGAAAGATCTGGTTCTGCAATATGCTTGCGCAGATAATCTTTGTGAATACGCTTGACTGTGTCCCAGGAAAGTCCATAGTGATCAGCCACCTGCCGTATCGGCATATCCCGGCACAGAATTGCGGCACTGTGTGCCAAACGATCCGTAACTCGAGCATAGCGCGACAGCCAGGCCACCTTTTCTATCGCCGTCCCGCAGCGGGGGCATTTCACTCGGCGAAGGTGTACAAGAAGCCGCGTGTCGGCTCCCCAAGCAGGAAGATCGCGTATCCAACGTTCAGTCCACTCATGAACAGCGGATACCTTTTCTACGCATTTTGAACACGTCATCGGACACTCCGAATCAGGATATAATTCTATCCAGACTTCATCCCTCATCCCGTCCCCTTTAGAGTCAAAACGACTGACCGTACCTACCTTAAAACCTTGCCACCCACCCAATTGTGCGATATAATGTTTCGCGTTCATCGGTAACCTCCTGCCGGATTGTCGGCTTTTGTGTGTAAAAGGAGGTTACCGATAACTTATTCTTTCCCGCAAATCACGGAAGAACCTTATTTTTATCAGGTCCTTTCTCTGCGTCGGGCGACCCGCGCGCCTGCGAGAGCCAGCGCCGCAGCCAACGCCCCCAGGGCCATAAGGCCCGAAACCGGTAATTCTTCAACAACCTCCAGTTTGATTACCGGCGATGAAGCGGAACCGGCAACGGCATCGGTTGCGACACACTGGTAGTTGCCCGCATCGCCCCAGCCCGCATGCAGTAGCATCAGCCTGTCTCCCGTTTGGCCGGGTATCGATTCAAGCGATTTGTTCTGCGTGACGCGATACCACTGATAGGTGACAGGT
>JAAYBH010000484.1 GCA_012718935.1 Clostridiales bacterium | reverse complement strand
CCCTGTCCGATGCCGCGCACTGCCATCGCCGCGATGACCACCCAGACGCTCCCATACCCGAGCCGAAACGCAAAGAAAAGACCCAGTGTCGCGAGAGCGACGAGCCCGTCCGCCAGCATGATGAGTGTCTTCCTGTCGTGCCTGTCTGCCCAGACACCGGCGAAGGGCGATATGATAAAGGTGGGCAGAAAGCCTGCGATCATGGCGATCGTCATCATCGTGCCGCTCTGTGTCTCCAGGGTGATATACCAGAACGTGACGCACTGCACCAGCGACGAGCCGAACAGTGACACGATCTGGCTGGCAAGATAAAGAACAATATTGCGGTTTTGCTTTGTCATCCTATTCTTCCTTCCACTCGAAATCTGCGACCTCGTCCCCGCGATAATAACAGAATGTGGGAGCCTTGGCAAGACAAAAGTGGATACCCACCTTCGTTCTTTGTTAATTTGTAAATTAACTTTTTATGTAAAACTAAAATATCGTTAATATAACTATTAATATCGTTAAATTATAGATTATTGTTGTATATATTGCATAACGTGGTATGCTATTGTTGCAAGGAGTCTATATGCGCAACGTTCGGAAAGGAGAACGATTATGGACGATTTATTGACGATGTTTTCGAATGAGCAGCTACTGGTCGAGTTGGAAAAGGGCCATTATTGGTATACGGAGGGCAGATTTTCTGCAAGCGGTGAAAGTGTGCGTACCGAAAAGCCGATCAGCGTTGAAAATGCCGTATTTTTCCGGTTTTATAACTGACATGCAGCAACACAATTGAGCCCCGTATCGTCGAGATACGGGGCTCCTGATATCTGAGCTTCTCACAGAAGGTTTGACGGCGGCAGGGGTTCCTCTCCGGAGAGAGCGAATATATAACGTGCCATCCGGGCGTAAATCTTTTGACTTTCAATCCGGACGATACTATAATTTTCCCATATCAACATCATATCGAAAGGACGGCGCGGCACGCGCCCAGCAGAGAATTATGAGTCATATAAAATATCCGCATCTTTTTAAGCCCCTCGCCATCGGCAGCACCATATTCAGAAACAGGATATTCGGCTCGCCGACAGGTCCCAGCAACCTGTCGTCGTTCAATTATCCGACTCCGGAGACGTGCGCCTATTACGAAAGAAAGGCCCTCGGCGGCGCGGCCTCCGTCTGCGTCGGCGACTGCTCGGTGGACCCCGTCTACGGACGGACAGGCAGCAGCCGCATACGGCTCGGCGAACAGGGTGCCTTTTCCGCCATGGGCAAGCTGGCAGACAGCATTTCGCGGCACGGCGCTGTCGCGTCAGTGGAGCTCCAGCACGGCGGCAGCCACTCCTTCGGCTCCTTTGAGGACGGCAACCAGATATACGGGCCGGTGGAATATATACATGAAAACGGCTGCCATGTCCTGCCCATGACGGAAGAGCATATCGCGATGACGATCGAAAAGTTCGCCAAGGCGGCAGCCTGGTGCAAGAGCGCCGGCTTCGGCATGGTGACGATCCACGGCGGCCACGGCTGGCTCATCTCCCAGTTCGTCTCACCCATCTCCAATACCCGCACCGACCGCTGGGGCGGGAGCATTGAAAACCGCTGCCGCCTCCCTGTCGCCATCTGTGACGCCGTACGTAAAGCTGTCGGCCCCGGCTTTCCCATCGAGATCCGCATCAGCGGCTCCGAGTGCCACCCCGGCGGGTATGATATCGACGAGGGCATCGAGATCGCAAAGCAGCTGGACGGGCATGCGGATATTATTCACGTCTCGGCGGGCAGCCATGAGGTCTGGGACGTGTTCACCGTCACCCACCCCAGCATGTTCCTGGAAGACGGCGCCAATGTCAAATATGCCGCAGAGACAAAAAAGCATATTAAAAAGTCGTATGTCGCCACCGTCGGCGCGCTGTCCGATCCAGACCTGATGGAGGAGATCATCGCTTCAGGAAAGGCCGATATCGTAGAGGTCGCGCGGGGGCTGATTGCCGACCCCGACCTGCCGCTCAAAGCCCGCACAGGCAGCGAGGACGACATCAACAAGTGCATGCGGTGCCTTGCCTGCTTCAGCAATCTCATGGCCAGAGGCCAGTTTCTCTGCGCCATTAACCCCGTGATCGGGCACGAATATGAAGCCAAATTTGCGCTCCCTCCCGCCAAAAGGAAAAAAGTCCTCGTCGCTGGCGGCGGAATCGGCGGCATGCAGGCGGCACTGACAGCCGCGGAACGGGGCCACGAGGTCATCCTGTGCGAGAAATCCAGCCGTCTGGGCGGCGCACTCCTGTGCGAGGAGGGCGTACCGTTCAAAAAGAATCTGGCGGAATACCTGGAGCTGCAGGCCAAACGGGTACATAACGCGGCCATCGACGTCCGTCTCAGCACGCCGGTCACCCCGGAGCTGGCCGAAAGCCTCCGCCCCGACGTCATCATCGCCGCCCTGGGCGCGCGCCCCGTCGTCCCGAACATCAAGGGCATCAAAAATCCCAATGTCTACAGCGCGGAGGAAATCTACGTTACGCCTGAAAAGGCCGGAAAGCGCGTCGTTATTCTGGGCGGCGGCCTCGTGGGCGCCGAGCTCGGTATCCATCTGGCGCAGATGGGACGGGACGTGGCCATCGTCGAAATGCTTCCCGAGCTCAACAACGGCGGCAATATACTGCAGGGTCTCTCCATCGGTATCGAAATCAAAATGCTCGGCATTAAAGTCCATCTGAACACAAAGGCGTTGGAGATCAGTGACAGGGGCGTTCTTGCGGAAGGTCCGGACGGTCAGCTGCTGCTCGAAGCCGGCACCGTCATCTGCGCCGTCGGACAGAAGCCTCTCCGGGAGGAGGCCGACGCTCTCCGCTTCTGCGCCCCCGAATTCCATCAGCTCGGCGACTGCCTCACCCCAAAAAACATCACCGAGGCCACCAAAGCCGCCTGGCAGACAGCAAGAGACATCGGGCGATAGACCGATGTCTCTTGGATATCCGGGCGATAGACCGATGTCTCTTGCAGCCCCCGCCGCGGATGCTCCCGCGGCAGGGGCTTTGCTCTTTCATTCCCATTTGAAAAATCGGAGCGACACGATCGCGCAGACGACCGTGACGGCACCCAGCACAAGGATGGACAGCAGGGTATTGTCGGCCGGCAGGCCCAACGACGTTGTTTTCAAAAGCTTGATGCCCTGCGTCAGCGGCAGGAAGTCCATGGCGATCTGTGCACCCCCGGGCATGATCTCGTAGGGGATCGTGGCGCCGGAGAAGAACAGCATCGGGAAGTAGACAAGGGAGCAGAGCATGGATGCCGTTTTCATGTTGGGCGACACACTGGCCAGCATCATGCCGATGCTGTACATGGCCGCCAGCACAAGGAGCCACGACAGCAGGAATGTGCCAACGCTACCGTCCGGCCGATACCCCCAGAAAAGCGCGCAGATAAGGTAAATCAGGATAAGCGAAATGACGGACATGATCAGGTTGACGAGAACCTGTACGAGTAAGAGCTTGAATGGGCTTACGGGCGTCACCATGAACCGCTTGAGGATTTTCTTCTGCCGGTAATCCGCCACCTGCAGCGGCAAGCCCATGAGGCCTGTGGCGCAGACGGCGATGGCGGCGAAGCCGCCGAAGCTCTGTTCTATGAATGTATAGTCCGCCCCCTCGAAGGCGGGCTTTGTGCCGCTGACAAGGCCGATAATGACGGCGACGATAACCGGAAAGATAATGCCGAATATCGGGATGTTCATGTCTCGGACCGACAGGGTAAATTCGCTCTTGAACAGGGCGTTAAACGCTTTCACTCTTGTT
>JAAYBH010000062.1 GCA_012718935.1 Clostridiales bacterium | reverse complement strand
TCATTTAATGCTGCTGGAAGTTCTCAATCTTAAAAAAATATATACGACCCGCTTCGGGGCAAATCAGGTCCAGGCGCTCACCAATGTGTCTTTTTCCATCGAAGGGGGCGAATACATTGCCATCATGGGGGAGTCGGGTTCCGGCAAGACGACGCTACTGAACATTCTGGCGTCCCTGGACAAGCCCACCGCCGGTGATATCATCCTAAACGGCGCCAGCCTTTTATCTATCAGCGAAAAAGAGATATCGGCCTTCCGACGGGACAATCTGGGCTTTGTTTTTCAGGATTTCAACCTCTTGGACACGTTTTCCGTGCGGGACAATATCTTTCTGCCTCTTGTCCTGGCCGGACGCCGCTACAACGAAATGGAAGCGCGACTCCTGCCGATTGCAAAAAGGCTCGGCATCACGGATATTCTGAACAAATACCCTTATGAAATCTCCGGCGGACAGAAGCAGCGCACTGCGATTGCCAGGGCCCTGATTACGAACCCCCAGCTCATCCTGGCCGACGAGCCCACAGGGGCCCTGGATTCCCGCGCGGCGGACGGGCTGCTCCGCCTGTTTGGCGAGATCAACCGGGACGGCCAGACGATCCTGATGGTGACCCATTCGGTCAAAGCTGCGAGCCACGCGGGGCGCGTCCTGTTCCTCCGGGACGGCGAGGTGTTCCATCAGCTCTACAGGGGGGCCCTGTCGACGGAGGAGATGTTCGCCAGGATATCGGACACCCTCACCATGATCGCGGCAGGTGGCAGAAATGAGTAAGTTTTTCTACGGAAAGCTCGCCGCCGTCAACATCCGGAAAAACGGGCGGATCTATGTGCCGTATATCCTGACGTGTATTTTCACCATCTGCATGTTCTACATCATGCTGTTTATCACTCTGAACAAGGGCCTTTCCAAAATGCCGGGCGCCGACGCCCTGTCGGTCATCATGTGGATGGGCACCGTCGTCATCGGTCTGTTTTCGGCCGTCATCCTGCTGTACACCAACAGTTTTTTAATGAAACGGCGCAAAAAGGAGCTGGGTCTTTACAATATCCTCGGGATGGGTAAAAACCACATCGCCCGCGTCATGGCGCTTGAAAATCTTTATGTCTCCCTCGGCACGATCATTGCCGGTCTCTTCGCAGGGATACTCCTCTCCAAGCTGATGCTCCTGCTGCTGTTGAAGCTCCTGCGCTTTGACGTGCCCTTCGGCTTTGAGATCTCACCCATGGCCGTTATCGTCACGGTCATCGTCTTTGCGGCCATCTTCTTTGTCACCCTGCTTTCCAATCTCGGGCGCGTCCATCTATCCAAACCCATCGAGCTCTTATACGGCGGGAACGTGGGCGAAAAGGAGCCGAAAACAAAATGGGTGCTGGCTGTTATCGGCTTTCTGGCTCTTGCCTCCGGCTATACCATCGCCATCGTCACCGAAAACCCCATCAGCGCCCTGGGCCTGTTCTTCATCGCCGTCATCCTCGTCATTCTGGGAACCTACTGCCTGTTCACAGCCGGCAGCATCGCGCTCTTAAAATCCCTTCGGAAAAACAAAGCCTTTTATTATAAAACAAAGCATTTCACATCCGTATCGGGCATGATCTACCGTATGAAGCAAAACGCCGTGGGTCTTGCCAACATCTGCATCCTGTCCACAATGGTGCTGGTCATGCTGTCCACAACCGTCTCCCTTTACATCGGCATGGAGGACGCCCTGCGCAGCCGGTACCCCAGGAATATCGCGGTTACCGCTGCAGAGGCAAAGGACGATACCATCCGCACCATCCGCGATCAGACCGATGAAATCATCCTCCAGAGCGGTATCCCCGTAGAAAATGTTGTCAAGTACAAATACAAGTCGTATTTCGCAAACCGCGGCGGCACTGTCTTTTCAAATTCGGGCGACGCTGCCGCAAGCGGTCCTTCAAATGCCATCATTATCTTAATCCCGCTGGACGATTACAACTGGCTCCGGGGTACCGACGTGGCGCTTTC
>JAAYBH010000483.1 GCA_012718935.1 Clostridiales bacterium | reverse complement strand
GGGTATGAGCAGGTGTTGTTTATAAATAACGATGATTCCACCAGAAATCCCAGCCGATATAAGCTGGAATACCAGTTTGCCGTCGGCGGCGAGCGATATACAGGCTCGGTGACGCGGGTATTCGAGGGGGGCAGCCATATGAGGCAGACCCTGCCGGTTCGCTATCTATCTTTCTGGCCCCATGTGAATGCGGAAGATGGCAAGACAGCAGGTTTCGCTGGTCCCATCATGGTGGGGTTGGGGGTTGTGGTTCTTGTATTTGGGGTCAGAAAAATATCCCGATCCCGGAACAAAAATCGATAACCCGGGATCGCTCTATATCGGCCTTGGCGTCGGCTGATCCTGTATTGGTCGAAACTTCAGGCCGCAATTTAGATATGGGTGTCTGAGAGATAAGCCAATGACCCGAGGTAGCGGTTTGACGCTACCTCTTAGCATAAGCAAGTTTTCAGCATACCCTTTTGTGAAGAATGGTAATATATGTTGAATAATAGGACATAAACAAATATAATTAACGATATCAGTAGTTTGAATTATTAAGCGGGGGTGTTCATATCAAGCAGCTTAGGCAGATAATAATAATATTATGCCTGTCTGTTTGTTGTGCCACAGCTGCTGTTTTTGTCCCGCTATGCCGCCAAAAGGACGACGGTATTCTGATCGTTCAGGATGCATTGGATCCCATGGCCAAGGTCCTAAAACCATACGCAGAAAGCAGTGTCAAGCGTCTGAATCCATATCAACTGGGACATCAGCTAGCGGGGCTTAACGGGATGGCTTTTGTCTTCGGCACTCAAGCCAATCCGTATAAAGCACAAACCGAAACTTCCGGATATGTGCCGATATATTCAGCTACTATAGTCATTGCTGCAAACAGGAATGGAATTGCAGCAAATGTTATCAACGGCTGGCGAACCTTAATCGACAGTGATGCAGTCGTGCTCTTCCCTCATAACGGTACAGAAAACGGGCGGTTAGCGGCTGTCGCTATGGCGCTGGGTTTGGGTGCTGAAAAGGGCGATTATTCTCCGGCTCTGGAGGCTTTGGCATATTTAAATACTCACAACCGGCTTAATCATCAGGACGAATACGGCTACGATGGCTACAACTATATGTATCATCCGGAGCGATTGACTGAATTTGATGCAATTGTGTTATGGGATTACCAGGCAAGGATGATGTTCAAGTATACCGATGAATGGGATATTGTCGTACCGGAAGAGGGCGTATTTACGGTGGACTGTGGCTTCGTGTACGCAGGATCGTCGAATACGAGGCAGGAACTGATTGACTTAAGGGCATTCTTAATATCTGATAAGGGTAAGAAGACGCTTGTTGAAAGCGGTTTTTCACCGCTTGCCGGTGAAGCTGATCTCTCCGTATGGGAGCGCGCCCGGCTGACATATAATCCGGAATTCCGCCGCGATGTCCTGTCAATCAAGCAGTTCGCTCCGGCTTCTTTATTGGAAAGACTGCTGTTAAACAGCTTCATATTGGTTTCATTCAGTATTGGTGCCCAACGAGTTTTAAGACGCATCCCCCGGGGGGCGTGCTACACCGCCAGCTTCTGTGCAGTTTTTTTTGTAGCCCTGTGGCTGCTGATCGGCTTGGCGAAGTCAATGTCCATACATTACGACACAGCGCGGTATATATGGTTTGCTACCTACATACCACGCCACTTTCTTCCGTTATGCTGGTACGCTATGTGTTATGCAAGCAGGCATGATGCCCTTCCGCCCCGGAAAAGCTTGATTATGATGTCTGGTATTGCCTTGCTGTTCACAGCATTTGTCTTTTCGAATGATATTCACAGACAAATCTTTATCTATTCCTATGATAATCCCGCGACCTGGGGAAACCACTACGGTTATGGCTGGGGATACGGGCTCTCCTTATGTTTGAGCTTTTCTCTGAGTGCAGCAGGGCTTTTGCATCTGGTGCGCAAAAAAATGGCGCGACGTCAAAAATGGCAAATGCTCTATGCAGGGCTCTTCTTCGGCGTATTGGCCGCGTATCAAACAATGTATATTGCCGGTGTTCAGGCGCTTATTGATTTGGATGTGCCCACGACAATCGCTCTTTTTATTTTGATATTTATTCTGGCGATTCAGCGTACACGCTTTATGGGGATGTTTTTGCTCGATCTGCCGGTTTTTAGTCACTCTCCCTATGCCATTAGTGTATATGACAACACAGGACAGCCGGCATATCGCAATACGGCAATGATTGAGCTGAAGCATGAAAACTTGAATTTGCATGATCTTGAAAATGAACAAAGCGACAGAGCCGAGATCGGTATTCGGGGCAGAGTGTATAAACAATACAGATATACATTGAATGGCGCCAAAGCCCTCGTTCTGGAAGACATCACAAGCCTTAAGCAGACTGAACTGGAATTAAGTCAAACCCAAAAAAAGCTGTATGCAGTGAACAGGCTCTTAATCCGGAAGCGGGAAGAAACCCGGTCGCTGGCCGGCAGGTTGGAGCAGGAACGGTATACCAGGCAAATGGAGCAGCTCTTTGATACAAAACTGACAGCCGTGCGGTGCGGCCTGAATCAAATTGCTAAGGCGTCATCCTCAGACGCGGTTCGCCTGCGCCGTATTCGGATGCTGATATACATATGCCAGCAGCGCCTGCGCTTTATCATTCGCAGTATGAACGGGCATCCCTTTCTGCCTGCTGAGTTGATTACTCAGTATGCAGCCGGAGTTATTAAGGATGGGCAGCACGTTGGTCTGGACGGTGTTATTACTGCGGCCTCTCATGGCAGCTGCCCTTCCGGTGTTGCGGCTGCGCTGCTGGAGGTTATTGACTGCGTTTGTCTGTATTCATTTGACATGCCGGGCTCATCCTTCATTTGCCGTTTCGATTCGATTGAAACAGGCAACACATTTAGTATAAACGTGTCATGCGATATCCGCACATATGAAGAGCGGCGCCCTCTGCTGCCTGAGCGTCTTGTGGACATGATCATTAAACTCGGCGGCAGGGTTTATCAGGAAACTGAAGAAGACGGGATGATCTCACGGCTGTACTTTCCTTATGCGGAGGTGCAGATATGATTTGGTATCAGATCCCCGCAGCCGGTGTCATGGTTATTTTCGTCGTCCTGCTTCTGACGGCCGTAGCACAAGCTGTTATCGTGCTGGAGGCTGGAGACCTGCTGCGGGATAGGAAATCTCTGCGGTATATCCGCATCCAGTATGTCCTTCTATGTTGTGTGTCTGTTATCGCAACCATGGAAGCGTTAATAGCTGTTGCCTCCATAGAAGGCGGTATTTTTCTTGATGTTTCGTCATTTGTCAAATTTTTCTCAGTCCTGCCGGCGCTGATTTATATATGCACCTTAAATATGCCCGTCGAGTTCCCATCTCAAATATGTCCTCTGCCTGTCAGTTTCTTTATTCCTTTGGTGCTCCTGCCACCTTTTGGCATACTGCCAGCGCCGATACCTGTTTTTTTAAATGTATTCTCAGCAGTATGGCTGGGGCTTGACGCAGCACGGATGCTGATGTCTTTTCACAAGCATAGCCGCACCGAAACAACACGAAAAGTTATCGCAATGTTCATTCAGGGCATCGACCATGGTATTTGCGTGTCTGACAGCCATGGGTGGATTTTGGAGACCAACCCGGCCTTCAGCAGCTTTTGCGGAGCATTTGGCATACATAACCCTGAGAGGATCAGCGAAATAGACGCGGCCCTCACAGGGGTGTCGGATGTGATGCGTATCAGCATCAACGAGAATGTTGACGGAAAATCGATACGTACAGACGACAGTGTATACTTTATCCAACAAAGGTGCTTCAAGCTGAGAAGAAAAACATGCATGGAAACAACGGTTTCTGAAGTGACCGAGATTGTCCGTGCCGCAACGGAACTGGAAAAGGAAAACAGTCTTCTCTTTGAGCAGAATCAAAAGCTTAAAAGCATCATTGCCGATATTGAATCTGAGGTCATGCTTCGCGAGCGAGAACGGCTGTGCCGAGCTGCCCACGATTTGTGGTCACAACGCCTTGCTATTGCGGGATTATCGTTAGATCGGCTGCTTGATCAGAAGCATGCGCAGGAAAGCAATATGATGCCTATGGAAATAAAGCAGCTTCTTGAGACGCCCATTCTCTCGGAATCCACCCACACATTTAAAAACTTATCGCAGGATCTGCTGGATCTCAGTGAGATGTATCGTAAGCTCGGCGTAAGAATAGAGATAAGTGGGCAGGCGGCGTTTACCACCCTGGAACAGGAATCCTTGTGCGCAGTACTCAGGGAGGCGCTGGCCAACGCTGTGCGGCATTCTTATGCCCGACATATTGCTGTAAGCTTTTTCGAGGAGCCTGAAAAAGCCGGCGTCATTGTTGTAAATGACTGTCTGGACGATAAGCACCAGATAATCGAAGGGCAGGGCTTGTGCGATATAAGAGCGCGCATATCAAATGCCGGCGGGCTTATGCAATTTAAGAAAGATAATGTGTTCAACCTGCATATTGAATTTCCCAGAAACTTAGTGAAGATATCGGAGGGTGTATGAACGTTGTATTGATAGAAGACCAAAATCTTCTCAGCAGTACCCTGGTTGAAGCGTTGGAGCAGGACGCTGAGATCAATGTCGTCGCTCACTCGGACAAAGCCGTTGATGTGATGCAGCTATGCAGTACATATCGACCCGACGTTGTCATCATGGATGTTTTTACAAAGGAAGGAAACGGTATTGAATGCACAGCCCGGGTAAAGAAGACCTTCCCTGATATCAAGGTGATGATCATGACCGGGGTGGAGGACGACGCGCTTGTTCGTGCGGCCGAAGAGGCCGGAGCCGACTTGTTCGTGTGGAAGAATCTGTCTTTGGCAGAACTGATCGAATTTATCCATGCCGCGAAAAAGCCCTACAGGATCTTCCCGAGTGTTTCCCTGGAAACGGCTCCGTCCATTACATTTTCTGACATGGACGTGAGCATCCTGCGGCTGCTGTCAAAGGGGAAAACCTCCCGTGAAATTGCCTCCGAGCTGTTTTTGAGTTATGGCACCGTGCGCCTATATATATCCCGCATGTACACAAACACGGGACTTAAGAGCCGTGCACAGCTGGTGACCTATGCCCTGCGCTGCGGGTTGATCGGCGACGATTAACCTGAATTGAAATAGGAGAAGAGCCGGCCGGACGGAGGAATATTCCGTTGCGGCCGGCTCTTTTGTTATACAGATGAATTAACAATTGTTAACGCTTTTTGATAACCGATGTGAATTACGGCAGCCGGCCGTTTTTGGTAAACTAACCCTGAAGCTGATGGCTAAGGTCTTTTTGACAACACTAAAACCGTATATCGATTATCAGAAAGGTGTGGCAACTATGAAAAAAATAAGTGCTCTTCTCTTCGCGCTGGCGCTGTTCCTGCTTGTTTCCGGCTGCTCAGGCAATACCAATACATCCAAGCCTGACAGCACACCCGATACTGCCGCGGATTCGAACGAAACCACAAGTTCTGAAATCACTCTGCTGGAAGGCGATAGTCATAAGTACGATAAGTTTTCCATTACAGCTCCGGAGGGGTGGGAAACAATGGATGTGCAGGGCGGTATTCAGCTATACAAGATGAGCGGAGAGATCATTGAGGTGCATTTCAGGGGAGAGAACCAGACCGAAGACCACGCGAAGCAGCAGGCAGAAAGCTTAGCCAGCCAATATTCCGGAACAACCCCCACCGAAACAGAGCTTTTGGGAAAGACCTTCTGGACGACAACTTTTACGGCGTCCGGCGTTGAGCAGACCAGCTACCTTCGCATGGAGGACGGCGTCATGCTGAGCATCAAATGCGCGAAAGGGAATTATGAAACGCCCGAATATGCTGCAATTATAGAAAGTATCGTATTTAATTAACGAAAACTGTTAAAAGAGGGATGCGCAGATGAGATCGCTGATGCATTCCTCTTTATCCTTCATGAGGAAAGGAGCGGCAGATATGTCGGAGCTGACATTGTCTATCGTAATTATACTCATAACCGGTGCCGCCGTGGCAGTTGTGTTTCTTTTCATCGGAAATCGTAAAAAGAAGAAGGAACAGGCACTTGCGGATTTCTGCCGGGAACGTGGTTACGCCTTCAGCCGAACAAAGGAGCCGCTTGGCGTGGTAGTCCGTGTGGAAGGCGAAGCCTTTTCACTGACGAGCAAGATGCTTGCGCAGCGTTTGGACGCTCAATCCGGCACCTCCTCCTGGACGAAGGAAACCGTCTGGATGGCAAAGGCTGTAAAGGGCGGTCTGCCGGGCTATACCCTTGGGAGCGTTTCAGCTGGCGGGGACTGGAGCGCGCTGCCGGCATGGATAAAGGACGCAGCAGTAAAAAAACTCGCTGACGAAACCGGCCTCTCCCTCGACCCTGTCCGGGCCAGGGCTGTATGCACCAAAGGGAAGGCGTGTTTTCTTCTCTTTGAGGAAAAGCCCGGTGCCGGAAGCGCCGCCCTGCAAAGGCTCGAGCCGCTGCTGGAGCTTTGGATTGAGCAGTTTAATCTGGTTATCAGCAGCGGGCCGCAAGGGCTTGTGATCCGAGCGGCGGGGCTGTTCATCGAGGACGTTACTCAGCTGGAATGCATGCTGCGCCTTGGCGAAGCCTGCCTCGGATGAGCCGTATGAGCATGAAAAAAACAATAACAAAAAAGGTTTGCGGGCTGGTTGCGTTACTCATCACGCTGCCGGTGGTTATTTTCTCCTGTGTTCCACGGACGGCAGGGGGCGTTCCCCAGTCTTCTGCCCCATCAAACAAACCCGCGACGCCGACAGCGTATACGCCCGCGGATAACAAGGACGGGACGTCACCCAATGAGACCATCCGTTTTTTTGAAGGCGACTGGACACGCACCAATGTTATCCGATATGCTGCCGCAGTGTTGACGATTACCGATGAAACGGAAGCAGGCTTTGATTTTGACCTGACGGCTTACTGGGGTGATCACACAGGCCAGTTGTCTGGTGAGGCGATAAAAATCAGCACCGAAGAAGCCGTCTTCCGTATTGATGCAACCGACCTTTATGATGAAGGCGTCCTCCGTTTTTCGGACTTCGGCAACGGACAGCTCTGCTTGAGCTTTGAGGGCGACTTGAATGCGGCCGATTTCGGTAAAAATGTGCTGGCGGACGGCCTCTATGTCAAAGGAGAGCCCGAGTATGAAAGCGACGGGTATCCGATGCTTGTGTTCGGCGGAGAGGTGCTGATGGAGAAAACCAGGGCGCTGATGATGAACGCCACCGAGTTGGGCGATGATACGGCTTACGAAAACTTATTAACCGTGATGCGGGAGGGGCTTCCGGACCAGGTAGAGCCGGGCTGGTATAAAGGGTTTATGTCGCCCGCGCGCATGATGGGCGCAGATCTGTTTATCACCCCTGATGAGCATATCTGCCTGATGGCCTATGGGCTGGACGAGCGGCCGTATGTGTTTTACACCACCGACATTCAGTACCACGGGTGGCTGCGGTTCCCCGAATATCTTGAACTAGAGGAAAGAGTCGATTCGGAGGAGGTTGTTTTCGTGTACAGCAGCGGCTATTCAGAATGATTTTCGTCGTCTTAAAGACTGGAGGATATGATGAAAATCCTGTGGATTCACGCCGGACACGCGCCCGGTTCGCCGACGCCAGCAAGGCTCAAAGGGCTTGCTTATAACCTGGAGCTCATATGTTCGGATAACCCGGAGGACGCATTGGAGCTCTGCGCAGTCCATTCGCCGGAGTTGGTGGTCATCAGCGGCAGTGCGCTGTATCAATCGGGGCTCCATTGCGTCTCCGGCATAAAGCGGACATTTCAATCTGTAAAGGTCTGCGTCATGATCGATACAAAAGATAATGCTTTGGTAAAAGCGACCGAAGCAGCCGGCGCGGATATCATCACCCCTGAGGGTATTTCACCCGACGAGCTGATACAGCTATTCAAATACTCGGAACTGCACTATCGTGTTTTTCCTGCGTCCGATTCATAAGCGCGTAAGCTTCCCGAGCACCTGAGAAACAGCATGCCGCCATCTGCGTGTTAACAGTTGTTAACTCAGCTTTAGACGGCTGTGGATTTTTGTGGAAAGGCTGTTTCGGTATAGTGACAATGGAGACTGTCAATACGACGTTTCCCTAAGCATTGACGGCCAAGAGCGGATAACTCTATCTCCGCAATATCGAGCCAGCTGCCATGCTTTGGCGTGTAATGAATCTCAAGACGGAAAGATGCTGCAGGTGCCTTTGCGTATGTATTCGTTATCGATTCGCTCGGGCCTGCCCGGCCCAAGCTTGATTCTTTTCGCGCATCTGCAAGGAGTTGTAACGGTTTCTCGTCCATGCAGACCACAGGAAAGCGTTCATTATATGGGCGGCTGTATACTTCGAGAACATCCTCCATTGCTGCGACGAAAGCCGCATTATGATTTGGCGGTATGCACCAACTCTTGTTTAAGTGTGGCTTAAGCTGGTTTTTTTTAAGGTTCGGCTGATCG
>JAAYBH010000482.1 GCA_012718935.1 Clostridiales bacterium | reverse complement strand
CGTATTAAGGACGACGCAAACCACGAAGCCTCGCCCGCCAGCGATGCGCTGACGGTGAAGACAGACGCCCCGCCGTCCCCCGGCGGCGATTCTTCGGGTGGCGGAAGCACATCGTCCATAGATAGACTCGAAATTCCGTCCTCCTTCATTTCAGACCCGAATTCCAACAAAACGCTGACCCTCGAAAACGATTTCGCCAGCGTCACAATTCCATCGGATATGCTCGATAACATTCCAGGCATAGCTGATAAAAAGGCCGAGATCTCTATCGGGCAGGCCAATAAGTCAAGCCTGCCCGACGATGTGAAAGCCGCCATCGGCGACAGACCACTGATTTCGCTAAGTCTCTTGATAGACGGCAAGCAGACCGACTGGAGTAATCCCGATGCTCCGGTGACAGTGAGTATCCCCTATACGCCGACGGCAGATGAATTGAATAACCCTGACAGCATCGCCGTCTGGTACATAGATGGCTCCGGCAATCCGCAATGCGTCACGAACGGGCGTTACGATCCGGTGACCAGAACCGTTACGTTTGAGGTCACCCACTTCAGCGACTACGCGGTGGTCTACAATCCGGTGCGCTTCAACGACGTTACACCCGGCGCATGGTATTACAAGGCGGTCTCCTTCATCGCGGCCAGAGATATCACCGGCGGCACCGGCGGCGGCAATTTCAGCCCTGACGCATACTTAACGCGGGGCGACTTCCTTGTGATGCTGATGAAAGCCTACGGCATCGCTCCGGATACGAGTCCGGCCGACAACTTCTCCGACGCGGGCAATACCTACTACACCGGATATCTGGCGGCGGCAAAACGGCTCGGCATATCCGCGGGGGTCGGCAACAACATGTACGCGCCGGGTAAAGAGATTACCCGTCAGGAGATGTTCACCCTGCTGTACAATGCCCTCAAAGTCATCAGGCAGCTGCCCCGGGGCGATTCCGGCAGGACATTCTCCGATTTCAGCGACGCCGGGCTAATCGAATCCTGGGCGAAGGAAGCTTTGACGCTGCTGGTTAAGACCGGCACGGTCGGCGGCAGCGCGAGAAAACTGTCTCCGACGAGCACGACCACCAGAGCGGAAATGGCGCAGGTGCTTTATAACCTGCTGGGCAGGTAAAAAGCATAAAATAAGCAAACAAGCCGCGGGATGCTCTGATATCTCGCGGCTTGTTTAATGATATAAAACCGCAGATTTTTGAATTCTGCGGTTCATTTTAAAATGGTGGACCTGACGCGGATCGAACGCGCGACTTCCTGAATGCCATTCAGGTACTCTCCCAGCTGAGTTACAGGCCCATATTCACTTTTTCGTTTGGTGCGATATCCGTTTTGCCGTTTTGCGGGGCGTGTGCCTTTATCAACGTCAAGAGACCTCTTGAATGCCATTCAAGCGCTCTCCCGAATCATTCGGTTTACTACCTAATCTAAGCTGAAGAAAAGGTAGAAAATCGTTTGATAATGCGGGATTTGAGCCATTCGAGTAATGCAATCTATACCCCGAAATATCAAATCTAAATCCAGTTCAATATTTCGGGGTATAGCTCATTCGGGGTTACACCGGTTTCGCAATCAGTTACTAAATGGGGTATAGCTGATCCGGGGTCATAATGATATCATGCTTGGGGGTACGCCCAGACTCGAATGTTTTCCATGGATTTATTTGGATACCGGCTCATTTTGCTATAGTATTGAAATACTCAATTGGGATAATTATTCAGGAAGCGCCTGGGCTTATTTCCCGATACGGCAAGAGCTTTTCAACGAACCCGTGTTACACGTTTGCCGTCTCGACCTATCGCTTAAACCGGAATCGGAGGCTTCATACTATTATGCAAAGGACTATTCAGGACCCGACAGCATAAATATTAAAGGCGGCTCTGGATGGTACTCGACCATATCACAAGAACACTTGGATGAGCTATTAGCCTTGGCCAGTAGTACCAGCGCTGTAAACGCAGAAATTGTTTGGACCTCTGAAGGTGACTAAAAGTGGGGCATCCATTCAAAGGCGCCCCACAAGCACGACATCATGGAAAGATAGCGCAGTTGCAGCTGATACGAGCGCTGTAGAACTGGCTGTTGATAAGCCCGATCCGCAGGCAGAAAAGGAATTTGAGGAACGAAAGCTTTCGGCTGACGATATTGTCGGGGAAATTAAATATATATTCTGTTATATATAGTATATCATATTAAGCAGTCAGCAGCGCAAATAATATAGTATGAAACAGCCCTGCTGACATCGTAATCAGCAGAGCCGTATGGCTTTTGGTTTCTGTTAGCAGTCTATTGTGACAGGCCATCTAGCCAATCGAGGGCTTTTTCGGTATAGTTATCCCAGAACGCCCAGTTATGCATGCCGGGACTCTCCAGATAGGTGTGCGGAAAGCCGATCTGTGTCAGGTATGCATCGAAATCTCTGTTTGAAGCGATCAGCATATCCTCCGTTCCGCAGGCCATGTAGAGATTCGGAAGCGCTGCTTTCGTATCGATCAGCTTTTTAGCCAAAGCTTTCGGGTCGGCGTCGCCGCCCCTTACTTCCTCCGGCTTCCCGAAGGTATGGATATAGTAGCTCGGGGGCGCGATGGGGTTATCCGGCTGCTTGACGATCTCCTCGATACCTTCTGTAATGAGAGCGCTGGAGAAGGCGATCACGTTGCCGAAGACCTCGTTATACTTCAGGCCGCTGTGGAGCGCGCCATAACCGCCCATGGAAAACCCGCCGATCGAGGTATCCTTTTTCTCCTTTGAGATGTTAAAGACCCGGCGCGTCACCTCAATAAGCTCGCCGCAGATATACTGCTCGTAGAGCGCTCCCCGCACCTTGTCATCCAGATAAAAGCTGTTCTCGCCCGAGGGACAGAAAACGGCGATGTTGTACATTATTGAGAGCTGCTCGATCCGTGAACCGCGGATCCAGTCCAGGTGCCCGCCCGAAAAGCCGTGCAGAAGGTACAGTGACCGGAAGGGCTTGCTCTTGTTGATCTTCGGGACGCCCGGTATCTCAACAGCCTCAACCGGAATAATCGCCGTAATGGGAACAATGCGTCGCAGGGTATTGGAAAATAAAGTGATATCAAATACTGCCACTTAGTATCAGCCCTTTCAATTACTCAGGTCTACTAACCCTTTACGGCGCCGATAACGACCCCTCTGATGAGATATTTCTGAAGGAACGGGAACAGGATCAGAATCGGCAGAATCCCTGTGACGGCCAGTGCCATCCGTATCCCGTTGGCCGGGAGCGCGATAACTTGTCCTGACGTGACGAGGCCGCCTTGACCTGACGTCAGAAACTGGATATTGTTCATCATGGTTGTCAGTAGGTTCTGGATTCCATACAGTTTCGGGGAGTCCAGATAATACAGGGCGTTAATCCAGTCATTCCAATACGCGAGCCCCGTAAAGAGCCCGATGGTAACACTGACAGGCACGGCCAGCGGGAGCATGATTTTAAAGAGAATTTTCATTTCGCCAGCCCCGTCGATCTGGGCAGATTCAATCAGCGCCAGGGGTACGTTGTTCTTAAAGTAGTTTCGCACCAGCAGCACATTAAATGCGCTCATCAGATAGTTGGGAATAATCAGCGCCCAAATAGTATTCGTTATGCCGAAGAACCGGGTCCACATCATATAAGCCGGTACAATTCCGCCCGAAAACAGCATCGTGAAAAATACGATAAACGCATAGACGTTGCGGAACTTGAAGTCCGGCCTGGACATGGGGTAGGCAAGCATCGTCGTGATGATGAGGCTTGACGCCGTACCGACGGCGGTGACGAAAATTGAAATTCCGTACGCGCGGAATATCTTGGTGCCGTCCTGAAGCATGTACTTATATGAATCGATGCTCCATTTCTCGGGGAAAAAGCTGTAGCCGTTTGCGGTGAGCGCCTTTTCGTCCGTGAAGGATGAAATGATGATCAGCAAAAAGGGCAGCAGCGCGATCAACGTCACGATGATCAAAACAATCAGGGCGAATATCCGAAACGATTTTTCCCCTCGCGATTCAAGCTTTCCCATGGATACCCTCCCCTTTAAAACAATGCGTTCTCCGCGTCTTTCCTGCGGACAATGAAGTTGGCAAAGACTACGAGAATAAAGCCGATCACCGACTGGAATAATCCCGCCGCTGAAGACATCCCCACATTTCCGAGCTGCATCAAACCTCTGTAGACATAGGTGTCAATGGTCTGTGTCACCTCGAACAGCATACCGGAGGTCATTCCCGGCACTTGATAAAACAGGCCGAAATCAGAGCTGAACAGCCTGCCGACGGACATTAAAACCATCATAATCACGGTTGGCTTTAAAAGCGGTAGTGTGATGGAGAATATTTGCCGCAGCTTCCCCGCGCCGTCAAGCCGCGCCGCCTCATAGAGACCTTTGTCGATGCCGGCAATGCTGGCCATATAGACAATTGAGGAGTAGCCGGCGCTTTTCCACATCTGGACGAAAACCAGGATAAAGGGCCAGTATCCCCGCTCGCCATACCAGTTGACTTCTTTTTTGCCCGCGGCTTCCAGCAGGTGGTTCACAAGACCCGTCTCCGGATTCAGAAAGGCGTACACAAGATACGCCACGATAACCATGGAGACAAGATTCGGCAGGATAATACCCGCCTGAAAAACCTTGGACGCGAAATACTTTGTCACCTCGGACATCAGGATGGCGATAATGACCGCCAGGATCGTGCCGAGTATAATAAACGTGAGATTATACAGCACGGTATTCCGGATGATGACCCAGGCGTCCTTTGTCTGGAAGAGAAACTTAAAGTTATCAAAGCCGCACCAGGGACTGCCGAAGATACCTTTTGAATAATCCATCTTTTTAAAAGCAATAAAAATCCCGAACATGGGGATATAATTATTGATTAATAGATACGCGAGGCCGGGCAGACTCACGAGGAAAAGCGGAAGGTTTCGCCTGAAAGCCCTTTTTTTAATACTACTGGTCATCGTGCTGCTCCTTCCGGAGCGGCTGCCTTGAAGGCAGCCGCTCCGCAATGGGTTATTTCATGCTTATTACTTATTTGCCTTGATCCACGCATCCAGCTGTGTCTGCTTTTCAGCGATGACCTTGTCGATGCCGGCGTCTTCCAGAGCCTTGATAAACTGGGGAAGGACCTCCGCCGGATCGGAGCTGCCGCACTGGAGGCCGGGCAGGTACTGGGAGGCAACGTTAGAGAGCGCCGTCATTTCATTCATCACGTTCGTCGGATCAAAGACGAATCCGAAGAACGGGGATTTCTCGCTGGTGGCATTCATCGCGATGGCCTTTTGGACGCTCGCGTAATCCTCTTCGGAGGTGTTGACCCACATCAGGGAGTTGGAGCCCATGACACCGCTGGTGAGAGCAGCCGTGTACCCGACCGTGTCGGGGGTAAGGCCCTCGGGCAGGGCGATGACATGCTCGCTGACCTTCACGTAATCCTCGCCCTCGATGCCGTAGAGGAGCGTATTGATCACAAACTCGTCGGTGTAGAGAATATTCAGGAATTTAACGGCGGCTTCTGGATTCGCTGATTTGCTGGATACGCACATCGCAAGGCTTGTCGCCGAGGTATCCACATAGGGGGTGGCTATTTGCTTGCCGTCGATATTTTTGCCTAATAGGAAGGACCACAGCGTGCCGACGGTCGGGCCGCCGGTGCCGTCCGCGTAACCGCCGTAGGTGGAAAACAGACGTCCGGCCTTCATGAGCTCTGTGGCTTGTGCCGTAGACGTGGAGACATCCATAGGCATATAGCCCTTCTCATACCAGCTGTGCATCAGATCGATGTATTTTTTATAGATATCGGTGGAATACAGATTGACAACCTTGGGATCACTGCCGATTGCGACGCCGGGGATAATGGAATTACCCAGATAGCTGCTGCCCAGCATGTCGATCTTCTGCTCGTAATTGATGATCATTTGGATGACAGATTCGGCGGCGTTGATCGTGGAATACGGGTAAATATCAGGGTTTTGTTCCTTGACGACCGCAAAGACCTTGTCAAGATCCCAGATCGATTTGATGTCGTCCTTTGAGAGGCCTGTTTTGGCGAAGATATCCTTGTCGAAAATAAAGGTGGGGGAAAGAACGTAGGCCTTGTTCACCGGCACACCGTAGATCTTGCCGTCCTTGGAGGTAACCGCATATGGATCGCTGGAGAAATCCTTCTTCAGGATCTCCGTCATCTCCTTGCCGTACTGTTCGACGGCGGCCGTAATATCGGCTGTTTGATTCTGCGCGATCGCCTGCTGCAGCCCCAGCGGGACGAAAATATCCATCGGTGTGCCGCTCTGCAGGGCCATTGTCACCTTTTCCTGGTATTCGGCTATTCCGAGCAGCTTCATGTCCAGCTGAACGTTGGCCGTCGGATACGTTTTTGCGATATAATCGTTGACGGCATTCATAACCTTGCTGTAGTCATCCGGAATTCTGTTGAACGAGAGCATGTACATGATGACCTTCTGAGGTTCGCCGGCAGGCGCGGCTGAACCGGCAGAGGCGTCAGCCGGGGAACCGGGAGCCGGGCTGGACGACGGTGTGTTTTGATTTCCGCCGCAGCCGCTGAACAATGCCAGGGTTAATACGAGTGCAAGTAAGATGGCTAGAACTGATTTTAGCTTTTTCATAATATCCTCCTTTAATAATTAAACGTATGAGTTACGATATTTCGTTTGCTTTATCAAGAATATGCTTATTGACCGGGCCATACAAAATCGTACACGTTGCAAGGGAAACGAGCGACAGCCCGAACATGGCGACGACGGGTATGCTGAAGGGCAGGAGTAAAACCGCAGCTGTCAGCCAGCCTCCGACAACAATAATAAGAAGCAAGTCTGTTTTTGGTTCCTTCATAACTAAGTAAAGGGCGTCCCGGAGAATATCGCCGTTTCTAAGGGCAACAAGCGGCATTAAGACAAATACCATGCTGCCCATCAGGATCGCCGCGATTGCTAATACGGCGG
>JAAYBH010000481.1 GCA_012718935.1 Clostridiales bacterium | reverse complement strand
TACCTCTTTTATATCTTTTTACCGGAGACGACGTATATGTCGTCATCGATAACGAAATCAACTTGGAAAAAGGGGCTGAACAGCATGGCTAGCTCGGTAGCGGGCATTAACCCGACGGATACATCACTAGCGCTGCTTTTATGCCTTTGATCGATTAATTCCCTGCTTTCTGAATGTGCGACAGTTAACCTGCCATCTGGGTTAAGGGCTTGCGATAGCTTTTCGATAAGCTTTGCCGCATCCTTGAAATGCGGTAAAGCACTGTAGATGACGCAACGGTCAAAAGTGTCAAGTTGAAGCTGCTCGGCGTCTCCAACAATCAGCGTTATTCGAGGATCTGTGAATTTTTCCTTGGCCTTTTCGATCATACCGGAGGACAAATCAACGCCGGTAAGAGAACCAACATCACGATTTAGATAAAACGGAAACAAAACTCCTGTACCGCATCCTACGTCCAGAACACTGATATTATTTTTAATATCCGCGTAATTCAAAATACGTTCGATTTTACTGTTGTCATGACGGTGCAATGTATCCCATTCTGGTGCCAGTTGATTAAAATAAGCGGCTACTTTCTCCGTTTGCATAATACAACTCCTTATCTGACGGCATCTTAACATCGAATTTATGCCCTAGGTAAACGGTATCATAGCGGCGCATTAGCCACAAGCCCCCGAGAGGGATGTAAAACTCATAGAAATAACCATATAACGGCAATCAACATTGACATTTCTGTCAATAGTTATTATTGACATATGCCCAATATTATTCTAGAATTATGATCATTAGCTCATTATTGGCGCTATTATTAGTAGGTGAAATGTATGGATGAATTTTACTCGGAAAAAGCCCTCGAGCATTTTATGTCCCCAAGAAATATGCATGCGATAGAAAACGCAGATGCGGAAGGGTATTACGGCGATCCGAAATGCGGGGACTATCTTATTGTTTTTATTAAAGTTGAGAAAGAGATCATCTCAGATATCGGTCTTCTGGTATTCGGATGCCCCGCTTCAATCGCAACATCCAGCATGGCTGGTGAGCTTGCTAAGGGAAAAAGCCTCGACAAAGCGATGGAAATAACCGATCAGGATGTGATTGATGCCCTCGGAGGATTGCCCGAGCATAAGCAGCATTGCTCTCTTCTCACCGTCAGCGCGCTGCGGAATGCGATTGAAGAATATAGGAAGAAAATTACGACATGATCATTGCCTTTGAAGGAGAAACGATATGGCTGATTTAACTGGTGTCAACGGACAAAGAGAAAATTTTAGAGTCGTAGGGAAGAGAAACCTCCCCGGCGTGTTATCCTACTCCCTTGCGACGGGTGTGGCGAAATTCGGCATCGATCATGTTCTGCCGGATATGATCCACGCTAAATTTCTGCACAGCCCCTACGCCAACGCTAAAGTATTAAGCGTCGATACTACAAAAGCCAGAACGATTCCGGGCGTCGTGGACATCCTTACCTGGGAGGATGAGGACGTCAAAAATCTCGTCAGCTACGCCGAGAAGTGGGGCGCACCGCGGCCGTGGCTTGACAATGTCGCCGACCAGGAGGGGGCCGAAGTTGCCGTCATCGTGGTGGGGGAAAGCGAGGAGATTTGCGAGGAGGCGCTCCGCCAGTTGGATGTCGAATGGGAGGTTCTGCCTCACGTCGTCGACCTTCGCGAGGGCCGGAAGGAGGACGCTTTTGTCATCCGTCCCCAGGACCGATCAACACCGCACTTCGGCGCGCCCGATCCCAACGCGCTGCCCAACCCGCCAAAGGTGGGAAATGTTTCCTATTCAAACGTTGCCCAGGGCAATATCGAGGAAGGTTTCAAAGAGGCCGACTATATCATGGAATACGACATGTATATGCCTGCCTTCGCGTCCGTCGTGCCGAACCCGCCCGGTTCGGTGGCTTGGTGGTCAAATGACTACTACCATGGCGAGGGAGAGACCCTGCATATCGAGGGCGCTGTCCGCGAGCGGCTGCCAATTGCCCGTATGTACGATATCCCGCTTGAAAAGACGGTCCAGCAGAGCCTGTACATGGGTGGGCGTTACTGCGACTGGGGCCTCCGGAGGTCTCAGGAGATCACACCGCTCCTCGCTAAAAGGACTGGACGTCCCGTCCGCTGCGTCATGACGCGCGAGGAGACTTTCGACTCCGTTATCATGAAGCAGCGCTACATGCATCTGAAGGTGGGCTTCACAAAGGAGGGGCTCATCACCGCCATCGACGACTTTTCAATCTCAGACGGCGGTATCTGGGGCAGCTCCAGCTTCGGCCATGTGGGCGATCAGAAACAGGGGCCGTACAACACACTGAAGTGCAAGAATATTTCACAGAGGATGGAGATCGTTGACTCCAACAGGTATAAGATGTGGGTCAGCGGCCAGCATACGCCCTTTAATTGGGACATTGTGACGATTGCTCTTTACATGATTTCGGAAAAGTTGGGGAAAGATCCTATCGACATTGCGCGGCTAAATCTCCACGGACCATCCTCCAAGGACGATCCGGACCCGGTCCCGAGCTTTGAAGCCTGTATTGAAGCCGGCAAAAAAATGATGAATTGGGACTGGCATCCCTCCAATACAAAAACGCTGCCTGACGGCAGGAAGCACGGCATGAGCTTTCGTTATCAGATGTGCCCGCGGCACTCCGTCTCCGGTTATAAATGCCGGCTGGAATTCCGCGACGGCGTTGTCCATATGCCGACGCAGGGACCGCTATTCGGCGCCTACATGGTCGAACCCAACGCGATGGTCGCTGCCGAAGAGCTGGGGCTCGACTATGAGGATATCAGGGTTGACTTCCATTACACGGCGAAGTTTTCGCCGGTCGGCGGCGGTTCGGATGGCTCGACGGCGTCCTCCTGGGCTATGAAGGAATGTGCCAACATCCTGAAAAATCAGATACTCGAAGCCGCCGTAGAATACGCCGACAGCTGGCCCCAATTCATGGTGGCACCTTTAAACGATCCGCCGAT
>JAAYBH010000061.1 GCA_012718935.1 Clostridiales bacterium | reverse complement strand
GGATATTCCAGCAGCATGATGGCCATTTTCTGCAGGTCGCTTGTTTCGTCGATGAGGAGCATTTCCCGATTCATCATCGCCTGCAGGAAAATAAGGCCATAGGGTAGGAAATAGCCGATAACGCCCATTCCCGCAATGAAGATAAGCATATTAAGTGCCGAGGTGTCTTTCAGGCGTTCGTATTTTGCGATAATACGGGTGATGCCGTCGTTTTCATAGCCGCGGTATTTATAGATGAGCGTCGAGCTGCGCATGTAAGTACGGATTTCGTTTTCCTTGTCCTCTTCACTCAAGCTGTTAAAGCCTTCGACGCCCTGAATGTACTTGACAATTTTCCAGTCAGCCGAGAGCATGTCTTTAACATAGGCGTCCGTATCATCCTGTGTCAGCAGAATCCTTTCGTAGTTCGTCCGCGGCAGGCCGAGATAAATATCATTCCTTACGGCCGAGGTATTCTGCCAGTAGTTGATGCCTGTCGATATGGCTGCGATTACGACAAGGGCCAACGCGATGAACATGCGCTTAACCTGTATGGCGTCGACCGTCTCCGACGAACCGGACTTCTTGATTGTCGTTGACATCTTTTTGCGCTTAGCAGAGTTGGGCGGCAGCATCTTGTTCGTTATTTTCCGGATTAACGGATACCGGAGCGCTTTCTTCGCCCAGTTCGCGTTCGATTTTTCCTCCAGGATACCGCGCTCGGAGAGCTTTGCGTATACCAGGTAGCAGATGAGCGCAATGCCGGTACACAGCACCGATACCATATACCCGGCGGATGAATTGACAAACTTGTTGATGAACTCAAAGCCGGGAAATGAAAAGTATTGGACCATGTATTTTGAGATAAGCGGGATGGCGAGGACCGGAATGATGATGAACCAGCGTTCGCCCATGGACTCGTCCTTTATCTTGTTTTGCTGGTACAGGATGTCGCCGACCTGCTCCTGGACCTCCATGAGGTTGTTGTTGAGCGCGCTGCGGCCGCTTTCATCCTTATTGTCACCATATTTGTACGTCATGCAGATAATAGCGTAGATATTCCGCAGGTATCTGGACGGCGCGACGGCGTTGTACGCGTTCTGCACTGCCTCCGGGGTAGGGGAGGTATACGCACGCTTGACGTATTCGTACATGATGCCGAAATGCCTGGCGACCGGGTTCTTCGTCCGCGTTACGGCGTGGAATGCGGCGTCAATATTCCCTGAGGATTTGTGGTACTCCAGAAGGAATGTCTCTGTGGCGTCCCTGAGCCCGTTCAGGAATTTGCGGGGCTTGCTCTTGAGTGAAACGACGGCGACGTGGGCAAATATGAATGCCACGATTGTCGACAGGATGATATTCTTAAACCAGAAGGTACCGGCAGCAAAGGTGACGACAAACACCAGCAGCGCACGGAGCAGCGTCTGGCCTGTCCGGATGGCTGCCTCCTCGTCCGTCAGCGCCTCATGGCACTGGTAGCTGTATGAGATATTGCCGACGATATCGCCGACGACCGGGATTTTGGAGACAAAGTTCAGGAATTTTGAGTATAACTTGACCGCTATCGCCCTGAGCTTGTTGGCATACCCCTTCGTCTTGTATGAGCGCTTGATGCTGCGGCCCGTATTCCTGAATGCCTTGAGGACGAAGAATACAAATCCGATGGCGCCGATGATGAGGATTGCCCACTTGTTGTCGTTGATAAATAACAAAAGCTTATCCAACAGCCGCACCTCCGGACTCTATGCCATATAGGCCCTCCATTTCGTATTCCGATATCAGGGCCTTCCTTGATTTCTTTTTATCGCCGGCGGCCATCGCTTCAAGGAACTTCTCCGGCCGGAAAACACGCATCAGCTCCTGACGCTCTTCCTTCAGCGGCGTTTTTTCGAGGAGCTCGGCGTACAGCTCGTCCGAGACCGTATTAGCCATGACGTATATGCTTTTATCACGGTCATAGGTAACGATGGGGACGGTCTTGTAATAGGTGTCGGCCTGTACAAGCGTCTGCATGAAGGCGTGCATTGATTTCATAAACTCCGTCTGCTGTGTATCCCCTTTGGCGTCCATGAACTCTTTCGGGATGGTATTAGGCAGCGGGACGAACTCGAAAATCTCATAGAAATGCTTGTGTGTTTCGATGTCAACACTGACAAAAAGACATACCTTGACGGTATTGAGGGCCGTCGCGATGGCGTCCTTGAGGCTCGTGTACATCTTTTCACGAATCATTGCGTTGGCGACTTCCGGAATGGTCAGGCTGGCCGTTTTCGGGTGGAAGGTGAATAACACCGAACGCCCGCCGCGGTTCGCGGTCCGAGTGACGTTGATAATCATGTCGTCGCTTCGGGCTTCGCCGATGATATAGATGTCGCCGGCTGAACGGAGCGAGAAGTTATATGCCATAGCCGGGGTCACCGGCGTGATGTCGTTGGCTTCCATGGTGTAGATGTTCTTGTGCGGGTACCGCCAGCGGAGCCTGGCTTCAAACTCAGACTCAAGCACGCGGATGGAGAAGAAGTTCTGGATATACTGGACCAGGGTCTCCAGCTTTGTCGTTTTACCGGAGCCCTGCGCGCCGCAGATTGGAATTGTTGCGCCGCCGCGGATAAGGGCCTTCTCGACGGCCATGACGATACCGGCGCCGGGAATGCCTCCGTAGAGGTCTTCATTTGAGGACGTCTGCTCGGTGAATTTGCGTATCCAGATAGCCGGGCATTCGCCGAAAGGCTCGATGGCGGCCGTCCGGCGGGAGCCGTCCTTGCCATAGCCGAGCTTAAATCCTTCCTTTTCCGAAAACTGGCCTTTTGCCTGGTAATCAACGGACTGCTTGGCGACCTGTTTCAGGCGCTCATAGCTGCCGAAGGAAGGGAAGAGGAAGTGGATGGAGCAGCCCTTGTACCGTATCCAGAAGGTCTTGTACGCCGGCACGTTATCGGCGGCCGCGACAACCGCGATTGAATCCGGTATTCCGGAAACTCCAGCCGATATGTCGCCGACGTTCTGGTACATGACTTCATCCAGGCACGAGTTGCCGTATGTCTCCTCATAGACGAGCTGGAGGAGGACCTCAAGCTTGTCGTCAAAGCTCATTTGGATTAACTCGGATTTCCATACCATGCGGACATCGGCTTCACTGATATAGAAGCCCATGCCTTCGGCGCCGCGGGGCCGCAGATTGTTAAAGCCGTATTTTTCAATGATTTGCCCGAGAGCCTCGGCGCCGTATTTGTCTTTATACTGCAGCAGGACGGCGAGGAACAGGATATATGCGTTGACGGTTTCGGGCTTGTCCCAGTTAATGAACTGCCCGATATTCTTCTCCGTTACCTTGTAGTCGTCAGGGAAGCCCTCAATCATAAACTGGCTCCCGTCAATCAGGATGCGGCGCATGAGGTGTTTGACGTACATCTTGTCGTTTTCGTCGCCGCAATAGCAGACTTTCAGGTAATCCTGCACACGTTGGGTAAGCAGAAAATTCTTGTCCGTGGCCGAGGCGTTTACCTGGCTCTGGATATAGGACTTTATGGCTTCCCTCATAAATTCAGTTAAGGTGTCAATGGTATAAAGCCGTTCTTTTATGACCTTACTCATCCGTTTCACCGCCTGTGGCCAGAGCGTTCTTTATGAGCTCGCAGACGGCCGCAATGGACGCGTGGATGCTTTCTTCCTGCAGCTCGCTCTCCGACTTTCTTTTGAAAAGCGCCTTTAAGCCCGACTGTTTCCCGCTGACGCCGCGGAAAACGAATTCCGCGATATCCTGCTTTTGTGCCGACTTGAAAATCTCCGTGTCATGCTCAAT
>JAAYBH010000480.1 GCA_012718935.1 Clostridiales bacterium | reverse complement strand
GTATTGGCTCTGAACATCATGTTTGTGACAACCGCATAGATGATCCATTGGGCGATAAATGCGGTCAGTGAACCGACGATGCCCAGAATAAAACCCTGGAATACAAACGGCCACCGTATGAAGTTATTCGTGGCGCCGACCATTTTCATAATGGCGATCTCGTCACGCCGGTCAAAGGTCGCCAGCTTGATCGTGTTGGACATAATAAAGAGCGAAATAAACAGCAGGATCGCAACGATGACAAAGGAGACGCCGCTGACGACTTTTGAAATGGTCAAAAGGCCCTTGGATATCTCCAGGTTGGCTGCGACATCGGATATACCGTCGATGGCTGCAAGATCATTCTGCGTCTGCTCGGTCAGAGAGATATCGAGCATAAAGACCTCGTACCTGTGGCGTAAGACAGACTCGTCGATACCTTCAAAAATACTCTTGTCCGAATACTTGCGCGTAAAATTCTGCATGGCTTCGGTGTTCGTAATAAAGGTGGCGTGGTCCACGTTGGGCAGAGCCTCAATCCGGCTCTCCAGGGCCCTTGCCTCCTCCACCGTCAGAACATCGTTGACATAGGCCAGCAGCTGGTTCTGCTGCTTGAATTCGTCAATAATGGCGTTCACATTGAAAGCCAGCAGCGAAAAGCTGCCCATAATGATCAGGCAGGCAATAATGACGCAGACGGAGGCGAAGGACATGAAGCCGTGCGAGAAGATGCCGCTGACACCCTCCCTTATGTAATAACCGGTATTATACCTCTTCATAATTGTAATACCCGTCCATTCCGTCACTGATGATTCTTCCGTTGTCGATGGCAATAACGCGCTTTGAAAACGTATCGACAAGGGCCTTTTCATGGGTGACCACAAGAACCGTCGTGCCGAGCTCATTGATTTTCTGAAGAAGCAGCAAAATCTCCAGGCTGCGCGCCGGATCCAGATTGCCGGTCGGTTCATCGGCAATGATCAGGTTGGGATTATTGACAAGCGCCCTGGCGATGGCGACACGCTGCTGCTCGCCGCCGGAAAGCTCGAAAGGGCACATTTTTGCCTTCAGGTCGAGACCCACAAGGTCCAGGACATAGGGAACACGCTTTCGGACATCCCTCGGCGAAGCTCCGATTGCGTGCATGGCAAAAGCAACATTTTCATAAACCGTCTTCTTCGGTATAAGCCGGAAATCCTGAAATATTACGCCGACTGAACGCCGCAGATACGGCATTTTGCTCATCTTGATGTTATTGAGATTAAAGCCGTTGACAATAACTGTTCCGTCGGTGGGCGCAATCTCACCCGTGAGGAGCTTGATGATTGTGGATTTACCGGAGCCGGAGGGGCCCACCAGGAAGGAGAATTCACCGGCGCCTAATTTAAAATTAACACCTCTTAGTGCCTTTGTGCCGTTTTCATAGGACTTAAATACATCGATGAGTTGAACCATTAAAAATACCTCTGAAGCATCATAACAAGGGCAGAACGCCCCAAGCGAAGGATGCGTGATTCATTTGGTTTAGAATTTAGACTCCTGGGAATTCAGGTATTTCTTGACCATGAGCGCGACCTTGAATACGATGGCATGATCAAATTCCCGCAGGTCGAGTCCGGTCAGCTTCTTGATCTTCTCAAGTCTGTAAACCAGAGTGTTTCTGTGGACGAACAGCTTCCTGGACGTCTCCGAAACATTCAGGTTGTTCTCAAAAAATTTGTTGATGGTGTAAAGCGTCTCCTGATCGAGAGACTCAATGGGGTTTTTCTTGAACACCTCCGACAGGAACATCTCGCAGAGCGTCGTCGGCAGCTGATAGATGAGCCGGCCGATGCCGAGGTTTTCATAGTTGATGATCGTTTTTTCCGTATCGAAGACCTTGCCCACATCAATGGCAACCTGTGCCTCCTTGTACCGGTCGGCCAGCTCCCGGAGGTGCTTGGCCGGCGTGCCGATGCCGATCACCGTTTTAAGCCCCAGCTCCTCACCAAGCTTGTGCTCGATGGTCGCCGCCAGCTTCAGGACCAGTTTGGAATCAATAACCGACGTGACCTCCTTAATGACGGCAATATCGGTCTCGCTGACCGAGATGATAAAATCGTGCTGCTTGTCAGGGAAAAGATTCTGCAGCAGCTCAATAGCCGCCACCTCCGCCCGCCCGATCTGGCGAACAACCAGCACAATCCGCGGGATATCCGTCACGAAGTGCAGCTCCTTGGCCCGGACATAGATATCACCGGGCAGGATATTGTCCGAAATGATGTTTTTAACAAAGGCGCATTTGTCGTGGTTTTCCTCATAGTAGATTTTTGCTTCGGATATGGCGATATAAGCCATGATACAGATCGTCTTCGCGAAATCGTCTTCCCCGTCCACAAAAACGGCATAATCAAACTGTGAACCCACGCTGCCCAGCATTTTGAAAGTCCTGCCGAAATTCTTGACAACCTTGTCGCCTGTCTCCTCAGCTCCGGCCGGAAAAACGCCGATATTTGATCCGACAAGCGCCAGCTCGCTGCTGGCAACCACAGTCCCATCTGAATCAATGACACCGATCAGACGCTTCGTCGCTTCTTTCATCTGGACAATAACGCTCTGAAAGATCCTGCTGGACATGAACTTGTCCTCCCCATCTGTTTCATTTCGCCGGTTAATGGTTTTAGTGATTTTGACTATAACATGAATAGTAACATAATATACTCTTATCCAACAATTTTCAATAGAAACATCATTATTATTTGTTAATATTTTTAATTATTTGTTATTATTATCGCTGGCACACAAAAATGTTCACAAAAATGTCCCCGTTTTTTTGTGTTAGTCATTGGTAATTACAGCGAATATTGTAGAATATGTGTTAATAATCACAATCTCCGCTGAACACCGCCCCAACCTCCTCCGCTGTTAATTCCCTGTATTGCCCGGCCTTAAGCTGTCCGTCAAGCTTCAGCCCGCCGATGGCGACACGCCTGAGATATGTGACGGGTTTTCCCAGCGCCGCCAGCATGCGTTTGACCTGATGGTACTTCCCTTCCCTGATTTTGACATAAGCCGTGCTCTTAATACCTGAGGCGATAATATCCAGCCGGCCCGGAAGACAGCGCAGGCCGTCCCTGAGTACAATACCGCTCAAAAAGGCGGCGCTGTCGCCGTCGGTCAGCGCGCCGTCCGTCTCCACGTAATATGTTTTGTATATCTTCTTTGCCGGCGTGATGATTCTGTGGGCATAATCACCGTCGTCCGTCAGCAGCAGGAGGCCCTCGGTATCCTTGTCCAGCCTTCCCGCCGGGAACAGCCCGAGACGGCTGGAGGCGCCGTCCAGCAGCTCGCTGACTGTTTTTTCGTTCCGGTCCTCCGTCGCCGACACGTACCCGGACGGCTTGTTCATCATGAAATAATGATGCCTTTGATAAACGAGCGTTTTGCCCCTGACAATGATTTCCGTTTCGGTGGGGTCGACTTTTTCGGCGCCCGATGTGGCCGGACGGCCGCCGACGGTGACAAAACCGTTTTTGATCAGCCGGGACGCCTCACTTCTTGAAGCAAGCCCCGCGTCCGCTATGATTTTATCAAGCCGAATCCATTCCATATAAGTCACCACCTACCTGCGTGAAAAGGATTTTCACGCTTGTCATAACCGGGGACAACAGCGAATAAGCTTTATTAACTT
>JAAYBH010000479.1 GCA_012718935.1 Clostridiales bacterium | reverse complement strand
GTATAATTTGTTTCACCGTTTAAACATCACGCCGGTGTGATGGAATCGGTAGACGTAGCGGACTCAAAATCCGCCGCTGGCAACAGCATGCCGGTTCGAGTCCGGCCACCGGCACTAAAAAAGAAGCGCCCCTTACGGGGTGCTTCTTTTTTAGGTTCGCGCAGCGATGGACTCGAACTTGCGAGCTCCACCTTAACTCCTGGTTAATTGACAGATCGGCAACCTTCAGGTTATTTACAGGAATTACTAAATAATTGGTATCACTTAAATAAATAACACATGTCAAAAATGCATGTCACTTATATATTATTATCATTGCAAGGAAAACCGTGAAATTTTTCCGCGGCCGATGATCAATGATATTGATATTTGTGTGCCTGTCCGCATATATATCGTATTATTATGTGGATGTGGTTGCACTGGATAATCTGTGGATGGCGGGACTCTATGGTGTTCTGTCCGGGGTGGTCGGCACAGGGGCGGGTGGCTTTCTGGCGTGCTTTCTGCCTGCCAAAAACAAGCGCGTTCTCAGTCTGCTGCTGGAGTATTCGGCAGGGCTGATGCTTGCTGTAGTCTGTTTTGATCTTTTGCCGAATGCTTTTAAGTACGCGCCGCTGAGCGCTGTTTTACCGGGTGTTCTGGCCGGTGTTTTTCTCATGATAGTATCCGATAATGTAAGTCATAAGCACACCGGGAGGATTCGAAAAAACAGCGGAATAAAAAATACGGGGATGGTTATTGCGTTCGGAATTGCATTACATAATTTTCTGGAAGGGATGGCCGTCGGTTCAGGCTTTGAGGCGGAATTCACGCTTGGGATATCGCTGGCCATCGCCATCATGCTTCACGATGTCCCCGAGGGTATGTCAATTGCGATACCACTGCGCGCCGGAGGTATGAAGCGGACGAAGGCCTTTGCGCTGGCCCTGGCTTCCGGATTGCCTATGGGGCTGGGATCTGTGTTCGGCGTTTGGGTCGGGAAAATCACTGTGACATATATCGCCGTAAGCCTTGCCGTTGCCGGAGGCGCGATGCTGTATATTGTATTTGTCAATATGCTGCCGGAATCAAAATACATATACAGGGGTCGGTTCAGCTCGATCGGCAGCATTGCAGGGATAATCTCCGGTATTATCGTTTCTGTCAAGCTGGGGTAACGTCCTCTCCTGTTCAACAATTTTTTCATATGTCACCCTGCGAACGACCCCATCAATCGGAAGGTGATAGGTTTTCTGGAAGCTTTTTACTGCGTAAGTCATACCGCTGCCAAATATACCATCAATCGCACCTGTATAAAACCCGAGACGCTTCAACAATATCTGAGTGTTTAGCACATCACTTCCTCTGACGTCTTTTCGCATATTGCGAAAGGGCAGTGCGTCATGTTTGATATGGACAACCGTACCGACGCTAACAAGCTCTCTGATTTCAAAGGCATCTTTATTTTTCATCCGAATACAGCCGTGCGAGACGTTCCCCCTTCCTACAAGCCAGGGTTTCTCGGTACCGTGAATACCATAACTGCCCCAGGGGACATTCAAACCGATCCAGCTGCCGCCGAACCCCCCTCCCCAGTCAGATACTTCTGTAACCTGCCAGGTACCTACAGGAGAAGGCGTTTCAATAACGCCACCCGATACCGGAAATGTCTTATATACCTGTCCATTCTGATACACTGTCATCGTATATGCATCCAGGTCGATATAAAGCGCGCAGCCAGTTTCGGGAATATGAAAGCCTGTGTTCTCATCAAGATCAAAGCTGCCGGCATTCCCCGTCGAATACCAATGAAGGCAGGAGATGATGATATAAATAATCATTGTGAAATAAAGCAGCTTTCTGAGCCGAATCATGCAGCAATCCTTATGGCGACATATATTTACAAAAACAGATCAAGACGTCGCACTTCTGAATATTATAATCATTCCGAATTGAAATAATTATGAGAAATGCTGACGTACGCCGAACACTCCAGGATTTACTAAAACCTCCTCCTCTGATATAATCAGTCCGGACATAACGACACCCCTGTGGGGCCGAAACGAAACGGGGTATATGGATATGAACAGTGCCTATGAAAAACTCTGCCGGGCTGAACCTAGCTGGAAATTTCCGCTTATCATCGAATCGCATATCAACGGTCTGCGTACCAAGGAGTACAATCCCAATATACCGGTCGGCTATGAGGAAGTGGCCGGGGAGGCCATCAAGTGCTGGGAAGCGGGAGCCTGCGGGATCCATGTCCATAACACCGACATGAAACTCATCGGGGCTGAGGCTTTCGAGGACTATATGAAGGTCATGGGGCCTGCCATAAAAAAATACCCCGATATGTTTTGGTACAGCACGCTGTCGGCTGTCCACGAGCACGGAGAAGAGGTCTCCGGCCTGGAGCACGCCGAGCTGCTCGCCAAAAAAGCGGGGATGAAAATTTGCTGCGTGGATCCGGGGGTCGCGAATCTCCCATTGTCTGCGGACGATAACGGGCATATCCACGGGGTGGGCTATTATGTCCCATTCAGCAGGATTAATAATCAAGTGGACCTATGCAACCTCAATAACCTGGGTATTATCTGGGGTGTTTATGAGCCGGGCTATTTAAGAACAGCCCTGCGGTATATCAAAATGGGGCGGTCGCCCAAAGGTTCGACCTTCGATTTCTATTTCTTCGGCGACTACGGTTCCCTTGCCATGCAGCCTGTCAATACAACCGGTGTCCCGCCGACGATCGAAAGTCTCTATTTTTATCTCGATATGATAAAGGACTGTGATTTGCCGTGGTTTATTTCCATATGGGGTGAAGGCGGCGCCGATACAACACCTTTGCTTAAAAGGGTCATTGAGCTTGGCGGGCACATCAAAACAGGCCTGGAGCTGCATTTTGATCCCAATCGAAAACCAACCAATGTGGAGCTGCTGCAGGAGGTCCAGGAGCTCGCCCGCTCTGTCGGCCGCCCATTGGCCAAGCAGCACGAAGTAAATGACATCCTCGGGTTATAACAGCGTCTTT
>JAAYBH010000478.1 GCA_012718935.1 Clostridiales bacterium | reverse complement strand
CTGCAGCACGCCAGTCCGTATGAGCGCCGAAAACTCGACGTTGGCAAAGAAAATCAAAGAAAACATAGAGATAAAGGAGGTCAGCACCAGCACTGCGGCACAGCTGAGAAAATACGTAGGGAATCCCCGGGCCATTATCGTCTCCGAGAGAACACCGATAACGATTCCGATTGCCGTCAGAGCAACGGTCATGACGGCAGCAGGCTGGTTGAACGACACGTCGCACAACATACCTGCCAATAGTCCGTATCCACCCCCGCGGGAGCTTCCCTCAAAGGTAGCAATCCCCACAACGGCGATCGGCAACAGAACCGGATAGACGCCGCCGATGGGGATATAGGTAAAAACCATGGACTGCAGGATGTAGACAATAATAATAAAGAGAACATGTGCGATCAGGACAAACGGTATTTTGATCTTCGACATCCTAATTTTCATCTCCCGACACTTCAAAGCTTGTGATCAGGTAGACGTCTGCCAGGCTTTTTATATCCGCCGCCGGCTTGATTGTCGCATACTTATCAATGCCCGTGCTGCTTGTCACTACCTCCTGGACGGTGCCGATGACGAGTCCCGCCGGCAGGATACCTCCTTTACCGGATGTAATGATGGTATCGTCCGCGATGATCTCCGCAGAGCCCTCCATATACCCGAATTTGAGAAGCTCCTGCTTCATCAGCGAAAAGTCCCCCATAGCGATATAGCGCTTATCGGTGCGGTCTATGTAAGCGCCGACAGAAAACCTTGTATCCAAAATAGTGATAACAGTTGAAGAGGTTGTTTCAACAACATCAACAACGCCGACCAGGTAGCCCTCCTCGGTAATCACACAGTCGCCGACTTTGATATCGGAATTGTATGAGCCTTTCCCGATCGTAAAGGAGGACGACCAGTTTGAGGAGCTCCAGTTGATGATCGTCGCCGTGTCGTACTGCTTATAATCCGGGTGGCGGGAGCTGAGCTCCAGCAGCTTGCGCAGGCGTTCGTTCTCAGCGGATATATTGCTGGAATCACGGTAATCCTGCTGCAGCTTGTTCAGCTGCGCTTTGAGCTCGGCGTTTTCGGCTTCGAGCTTTTCATAATCGTCAATATAACCGTAAATGCTCTCAAAAACATTGGCTACCGAAGCCGCGACGCTTCGAAGCGGCTTCGACAGGGACGTAAGGATATTTGTGACAAATCCCGAATTACCGCTGGTGTTGACGGAAATCAAGGTGATCGCCGCAATGATGACCGCCAAAACAAAAAAGGAAAACACCCTGAATCTAAATAATCGTTTCACTTATGTCACACCTTTCGCTTTCACAGTGAGCCCCCCGAAGCCGCGCCGGTTCAAACTGGAAGACTTATTCCGAAGCTGCGGAGCTCCATAACAAGCCGGCAAACCGGCAGCCCCATCACATTAAAAAAATCGCCCTCGATCCTGCGGATAAAAACAGCGCCTTTGCCCTGCGCGCCGTAAGCGCCGGCCTTATCCATCGGTTCCCCTGTCTTTATATAAGCCTCGATCTCATCGTCCAGCATTTCCCGAAAGAACACGTCCGTCCTTTCGGTAAAGGCCGTTTCCCTGCCGTCTGCGCAGAGCGCAACGCCTGTATACACCTCATGCCTGGCGCCCGACAGGCGCCGGAGCATCCTTTTGGCCTCGCTCCTTGTTACAGGCTTTCCAAGCGCTTCTCCATCCAGATAAACCAGCGTATCTGCGGCTATAACCAGATCGCCTTTATGGCCGGATTCCGCCACCTTCCTCGCTTTCTGCAGCGCGATTAAAGCAACGGCCTCCTCCGGCGGGAGCTCGGGGATCGTCTCATCTACATCAGCCGGGATGACGGCAAAGCCTTCAACTCCAAGCATCTCCAGAAGCTCCCGCCGCCGCGGAGAGGAAGACGCCAGAATAATCCCCATTACTACTCTACTCCTCTGTAGTAAAGGCCGCGGGTGTAGGTACCTGGCTCGTAGTCGCCCTGACCCAGATATCTCTTCATAACGGAAGCGCACTCATGGGCATTTTCCGTCGTGAACATCAGGCGTTCCGCCCAAAGACCCAGCGCCGCCGTCTCATCCCTTTTATCTGCCAGAAACAGCTTTTTGGAATTCAGCACCACGTTCCGGCACCTGTATTCGGGGACGACGGGAAATGACGCCCCCAGCTTGTCCTTAAGCCCCGAAAAATTATCGCAGGCGCAGACGCCAGTACTGCATTTGATGATGCAGTTTTCGGTCAGCATCAGTGGCAGGCGGCCGTAAACGATCAGCTCCGTATCGACGACTTTTGATAAATCCCTGACCGCTTCAATCCGGAACTCAAACGACAGGGTGGCAGAGATGAAGCCGAGGTCCTTGATTGTTCTCAGCGATTGTGAATTGAAAACATTGAGCCCAAAATCCCCCCTCGGCTGAAAACCAAGGCTTTTGGCGTACTGTAAATGTCCGACGTTGCCAACGAGTGCCTCTTTAATGCCCAGCTCGGAAGCCGCTCCCAAAAGCGCCGTCACCCTCTTTTTTTCGCTGTCGAATATAATCCGCGGCAGCCTTACGGCGACAGTGATATCCGGATCCTCCAGAAACGGCTTCAAAGGCTCTTTATCCTTCTGAAGCTCCTCGGCAGGCACATACAAAATGTGCGGCTTCAGCGCTGCCATTTCCTGTGAAAGCTGCGTGAGCTTCATGATGGAAACTGTCAAAACGGGCCTGTCCTCTCTGTTCAGATGGCGGTATCCTGCGATAAAATCGCCCTCTCTCCGGGGCTCGAGGAACTTGCGTCTTTCCATAAGCTCGGCCAGGAGATCACGGCGCATTTCGTTGATTGCTGAAAGCGGAACGGAAAGGCCGCTGTCGACGACACTGCGCACGCCGATGCAGACAAAGGGTGTGCCGCCCGTTTTATGCAGCTGCGTCTGAAGAGAAGCGGCGGTGATTTCCTTGTGAAAAGCAGGCTCCGGGAGGTCACCCTGGGTTGATACCCTGTTGCCTTTATCATCTGCCGCAGCCAGCCGCACCGGTTCACCGTGCTGGATCATCCCGACAAATCGGACAGGCACCCGCTGATATTCGCCTTGCAGGTAATTTTTCCGGGCAGTTGCGAAAATGACCTGGTCGCCTTTCTTTTCTTCCTCACGGATGCCGAACATTTCAGGCCCCAGATTCCCCGAATAGTAACCGTCCGTAAACCCCTGCCTTGAGAATGCGTTTAAAAGAGCCTTCATATCGTCGGCGTTGGGTGGTTTTTTATCCTTCACGGCTCTTGAATAAATGCCCGTGACAATGGCGGCATACTCGGGCCGTCTCATACGCCCTTCGATCTTGATGCATGTGACGCCCATTTTCTCCAGCTCTTCGAGATAGTTGATGAGGCAATTATCCTTCATGCTCAGGAGATACTCGGCGGCATGGCCGCCGGTACTGTAATTCAGCCGGCAGGGCTGTGCGCACAGACCCCTGTTGCCGCTTCGCCTGCCGATCACAGAGCTCATGTAGCACTGTCCCGAATAGCTCATGCAGAGCGCGCCGTGGGCAAAAACCTCCGTCTCGATCGGCGCGTGCCTGCAGATATACGCCAGCTCCTTTCCGGACAGCTCACGCGCCAGCACAACACGGGATACGCCCATGGCGGCGGCAATTTTCACGCCCTCAAGGTTGTTGATGCTCATTTGGGTGCTGGCGTGAACCGGAACCTCGGGCGCCACCTGCCGGATGGCCCTTAAAACACCCAGATCCTGCACGATAAAAGCGTCGGCGCCAAAGCGGCAGGCGAGCTTCGCCTGCTCGGCGACAGCCGGCAGCTCTCTGTCCGAAACGAGTGTGTTCAGTGCAACGTATATTTTAATGCCGCGGACACGGCAGTATTCAGCGGCTTTTCTGAAATCCTCTGCCGTGAAGTTCTTGGCGTTTTTACGCGCGTTAAAATCGCCGAACCCTACGTATACGGCGTCGGCGCCGTTCTGAACGGCAGCGATGACCCCTTCGGGAGACCCTGCAGGGGACAGTATTTCAAGCATGTTTCATCTGCCTTTCAAAGGGCTTTCGCGTCCCGTCGTGATGTACGGCCAAATTCACGTCGGCACGCCTGTAAATAATTATTATATCAGCATACCGTGTTTCAGGCAACTATCAGTGAAGACAATCCTGGTGGAGGTTGTTTCAGCCTGATATTTAACATATCATATCCGAAAAAATGATGTCAACAAAAAGCCATTCCGCCGCAGCTCACTTGAAAAATCCATTTTGGATGAATATGGTCTCCCTTACCATAATGAAAGCCGCGGGGTCGTGGTCGTAGACGATTTTTTTCAGTCTTTTCAGGTTCCCGCTTTTAATTTCGATCACAAGCATGTATTTTTCTTCGCCGTACACAGAGCTGTTGACGTTGAGAACCGAGACGCCGAAGCCCGCGTTCCTGATGGCACTCACAAGCTCTTCGTTCTTTGTGCTGGTGACAATCTGGATATCAAGGATACCCTTCATCAACCGGTTGGCAAGCTTTCCGCCGATATAGGTGCCGGCGCCGAACCCGCCGGCGTAGAAGAGCGCGACCCACAGGCTGGTGCCTCCTCTGCTGATGGCGGCCTGAACGATGACGAACCAGACGAATATCTCAATAATGCCGATGGCGGAGGCGGTGCCAATTTTCCCCTTAACCGTCAGAATCGTTCGGACCGTACCCAGCGAAACGTCAACGATCCGGCATAAAAACACCTGGAAGCATAAAAAAACCAAAGCCATAGATTTGATTTCACCCTCTATTCATATACCGGCGGTCTTTCAATAATTCTGAACAAAAATGTGGTGATTTAGTCTTTACCGCCATTGCCCCATGCTGGAATTGCTGTTATAATCAAGCAAGAAATCACCGCGCTGGAAGGAGCTGAACGATATGGCCGATATCCGGTTCGTTTTACCGGGTTCCGATACGATCACACTCGACGGCCGTACCGTCGACAAGCTGATCCGCGCCGGCGACGGCGGCGCCGCGCTCCTTTATCTTTACGCCATCCGGACGGGCGGCGCGCTCTCCGTCAGTCAGGCGGCGAAAATCTTCTGCCGCAGCGAAAAGGACATCAGCGCTTCGATGGAGCTCCTGAACAGGTTGGGTTTGCTGAAATACGACGAGACGCGTGCGCCCGCTCAAAAGGACGAGCTGCCGGAGTATACGGCGGACGATATCAAACACGAACTCCAGAACGGGAGTGTTTTCAGCTTTCTCGTACAGGAGGTGCAGCGGCGTCTGGGAAAGCTTCTGACCTCGGACGATCTGATCAAGCTCTTCGGCATATACGACAGCCTCGGCTTGCCGCCGGAGGTCATCCTGCATCTTGTGACCTATTGTATTGATGAAAACACGCGGCGCTACGGGCCGGGACGCGTACCGACGATGCGGTACATAGAAAAAGCGGCCTTTACATGGGAACGCGAGGGTATTATGTCCCTGGAGGAAGCTGAGCAGTACTTAAAACAGCTTGAGGCGAAGCGCAGCCTCACGGGCGAAATCAAAACCATCCTGCAGATCAGGGACCGGGAGCTGTCGCAAAGCGAGAAGAGATATGTGCACGGGTGGATATCAATGGGCTTTTCTCCTGAGGCCCTGGAGCTCGCCTATGACAAAACGCTCCTAAAAACCGGCCGTCTCGCCTGGAGCTATATGAATTCGATCATCGTCAGCTGGCATCAGAAAGGGCTGCACACGGTCGATAGTATTCGGGCAAAGGACGGCGTTGGTGCGGTTTCGCAGAAGAAGACCCCGAATAAACCTGCAACATCGCCGGTCGATGAGCTGGCTGATTACGAACGAATGAAGAAATTTTTGGAGAAAATGAAGGAGGAGTGAGTATGTCTCTCGACGGAAAGCTTCTTGGACGGGCCAAGCTCCGGCTTGAGGTCAAAAAAAGGGAAAAGCAGGAGCTTCATACCCGCCGGACTGATGAAGTATACGCAAAATGTCCTCGTATCAGGGAGCTTGATCAGGAATTAAAGTCTTCGGTCATTGACGTCATCGGGATCGCATTCCGGAAAGGCAGCGATCCCACGGAGGACATAGCCTGCATCCGTGACAATAATCTTTACCTGCAGTCCGAGCGCATTCAAGCGCTGATGTCAGCCGGTTTTCCCTATGATTACCTCGACGATGAGAGTCTGTGCAGGAAATGCGGCGATACGGGCTACGTGGGTACAGAAATCTGCTCCTGCCTCATGGATCTCTACCGAGAGGAGCAGCGCGCAGCTCTGAGTAATCTTTTCAAGCTGGGCAACGAGACATTTGACAATTTTGACTTATCCTTCTATGACGATACGCCCGATCATACGCCGTCTGCAAGAGACAAAATGGAGATCGTCTATGATACATGTCTCGACTACGCACGGAAATTTGAGCGAAAAAAAACGAGCTTGTATCTCTCCGGCTCGACCGGACTGGGTAAAACCTTTCTTTCGGCGTGTATCGCCCGCGTCGTGTCAGACAAGGGCTTTTCCGTCGTCTATGATACAGCGGCCTCTATTTTTTCGAAATTCGAGGAAGAGAAATTTGATAAGAGCGACGACCTGACAGCAGCGCGGGATGAGATACGGCGGTATCTTGCATGCGACCTGCTGATTATGGATGATCTGGGAACGGAGATGATAACAGCATTCACCATCAGCGCATTGTACGAGCTCGTCAATACGCGCCTGATCAGCAACAAAAAAACGATCATCAATTCAAACCTGTCCGCGGATGAATTATACCAGAAGTATTCACCTCAGATAGCTTCCCGGATAAAAGGCGAATATCACGTTCTCAATTTCTACGGCCGTGATATCAGACTCGTTAAAAAAGGCCTGTGAACCCGTTTATTCAGTCAATTGGATATTGCATAATTCTCCCGAAAATATTTCCCACAGGAAATATTCATTGGAATAACTCGGGTTTTGCACATTATCCACAGGTTTTTCCACACGCATTATGTCAACGCCTGCTTTGAATTATTCACGCTATCGATTCCATCGCCTTGCTTTTTCATTAAGCGGGGTGTAAAATGAGCCGCTTGCGAATATAGATGATATTGAATTGTCTATACTCTCATCAGGTACTCAAAGGGTGGTTTGATTTGTCCGAAACAAAAAAACAGAGCTATCTGAAGGGCGCGGCCATACTGGCCTCGACTGTGATCATAGCTAAAATCATCGGGGCTGTCTTTAAAATACCCCTTTATAATCTGCTGGGCGACAGCGGAACGACGAACTTTGCGCTGACTTATTCGATCTATGCCCTGCTTCTGACGATTTCCACCTCCGGTATCCCTGTGGCATTGTCCCGCCAGATTTCGGCAGCTGCCTCAACCGGCCGCCCGCGCCAGGTGAAGCGATATTTTTCCGTTGCCCTGCCGGCCTTCGCGTTTATCGGCGCCGTTTTTGCGATGCTCATGTTCGTGTTTGCTGAACAGCTCGCTGTTCTGATGGGCGACGATATTTCAGCCGGGATACGGATGCTGTCTCCCGCCGTCTTCTTTGTCTGCGTCGTTTCCGTATATGAAGGCTACGGGCAGGGCCACGGCAACATGCTTCCGACAGCCCTCAAGCAGATCATCGAGGTCACCAGCAAACTGCTGTTCGGGCTGGCGATCGCTTGGTGGCTCCTCAGGCAGGGCAGGGATATGCCCATTGTGGCGGCGGGCGCTATTTCCGGTGTTTCCATCGGGCTGGGGATCGCGCTGGTGGTTCTCATCGTCTACAAGCGAAAAATAGACAAAGCACAGCATTACCGTCACCTGACGTCGGCTGCGCACGATATCCCTGCCGGCAGGTTCAGAACGCTGCTGAGCATATTCAAGGTGAGCATCCCCATTACGATCGGCGCGTCCTTCATGAACATCCTGACGCTTGTGGACTACAGGCTCGTCCTATACCGGCTCCAATCCGGCGCGGGCTTTTCAGACGAAATTGCCAAGGTTCTCACAGGCGTGTACTCAAAGGCGCAGACGATCATGATTATTCCCTCGTCCCTGATTGTCCCCCTGTCGGTCAGCATCATTCCGGCAATTTCTGCGGCTATCGCAAACCGCCGCCATCGTGAAGCTAAAGAGGTCATGGAATCCTCGCTGAAGCTGACGAACCTTTTCGCCATGCCTGCCGCGGCGGGAATCAGCATCCTTTCGTTCCCGATTTTCAACGTCCTTTTCCCTGACAGCCATGTATCCGGCCCGACGCTCCTGACGATTTTCGGCGCCGCGTCCTTCTTTATATGCATGCAGATTATATCAACCGGCATCCTTCAAGCGAACGGATTTGAGAGAATCCCGATGTTCACATTTCCGGTTGGCGGAATTATTCAAATCGTGTTGGACTGGTTCCTTGTCGGCAACCCGGACATCGGTATCATCGGCTCTCCGATCGGGACACTTACTTGTTATTTTGTCATCTCGGCACTCAACTTTATATTCATCGCAATGAAGGTTGACAACAAGCCGAATTTTGCCAGGGTATTTGTCAAGCCGGCGCTGTGCACCGCCGTGATGGGTGTTGCCGCGTGGTCTGTCTATGAGCTTTTGCTGAGAGCGGTTTCCGGTGTGCTCGGCGGCGGGCGCCTGGGGCTTCTTATCTGCCTTGTCTGCGCCATTGCCGTCGCAGTCATTGTGTACGGAGTTCTCGTTATTGCTACGAAAACTGTCACCAGAGAGGATATGAAGCTCGTTCCCAAAGGAGAAAAAATCGCAAATTTCCTGAAAATCAAGTAAAATCAATGTTTTTTTATAAAAATATTGATAAATGGCTTGCGGAATGGTGCAAAGTATGGTAAATTTTGAAAACAAAGACCGCTATAACGTCTATGATCTGAAAAGGCTTGTCTCCCTGCTGCGAAGCCCGGGCGGCTGTCCCTGGGATGCCGAGCAGACTCACGAGAGCATCCGCCGCAACTTTCTGGAAGAGGCATATGAAGCGGCCGAGGCGATTGACGAGGGCGATACGGACCACCTCTGCGAAGAGCTTGGCGACGTTTTAATGCAGGTTATCTTTCACTCGGATATCGAGGCCGACGCCGGCCGGTTTGATTTGGACGACGTGGCCGATATGTCCGTCAGGAAGCTTTTAACACGTCACCCGCACGTCTTCGGAGATATCAAGGTCTCCGGCAGCGGCGACGTGATCGAAAACTGGGAGGTCATCAAGCGGGCCGAAAAAAAACACGAGACCATCGCCGATTCGCTGGACGCCGTCGCAAAAAGCCTGCCCGGCTTGTGGAGGGCCGAAAAGCTGCAGAAAAAAGCCGCCAGAGCCGGTTTTGACTGGCCGGATGTCAGCGGCGCGATGGACAAGCTGGACGAGGAGCTCGGCGAGCTCAAGGAGGCCGTTAAAACAGGAACGGGAATGGCCGGGGAATTGGGTGATCTGCTTTTTTCAGCTGTCAATGTGGCGCGCATCCTTGGCATAGATCCGGAAAGCGCCCTGAACGGCTCCAGTGATAAATTTACCGCCAGATTCCGGCGACTGGAGGAAGCGGCCGCGGTCCGGGGCAAAAGCCTCGATGAGATGACCCTGCCGGAGATGGACGTTCTTTACGAAATGGTAAAACGGGAATTAGAGAACAAATACGACGCGTGAGATCGTATTTTTCTTTAAAAATAAAAAAAGCACATATTTTTTAGGAGGACGGTACGAATGAATAAAGCAGACCTTATAAGCAAAATCGCT
>JAAYBH010000060.1 GCA_012718935.1 Clostridiales bacterium | reverse complement strand
GTAACGTACTGGATAATCACCTTTTCGAAATTGCCGCGGTATTTTTTGCCCACTTCCATCTTGCCGTTCTTGACCTCGATGCATGGCTTCAGCTTCAGCACGTTGGCGCCCAGCGCCGCGACGCCGGAGCAGCGCCCACCCTTCCACAGGTATAAGAGCGAATCGATGACAAAGCTGGCTTCGACCTTGGGTTTCAGCTCCTCAAGGCGTTTGACAATCTCCTCGGCTGACATCCCTTGTTCCGCCATCAGCGCCGCGTCAAGCACGAGGTGCCCGCAGCCGGTGGACAAATTGAGCGAATCCACAATATATACATTTTTAAAATCCGCCGCAGCGATGACCGCGTTCTGATAGCAGCTGGATATGCCGCTGCTTAGAGTTATGTGGACAATGGCGTCATAAGTGTCGACGAACCGACCGAAAGCCTCCTGATAATCCGCCACGTTGATTGCGGAGGTGTGGCAGACGCCCTTGCCGCTCTCAACATACGCGAAAATATCCTCCGGCATAATGTCAACGCCGTCCTTGTATGTAACGTCATTCTTAATGATCGGCAGCGGGACAATGCCGATATCATATTTTTCAAGTTGTTCCTTCGTCAGGTCACAGACGCTGTCGGACGAGATTTTAATGCGCATGAAACTGCCTCCTTTTTACGTCATTATAAACCGGGCAGGGGGTTAATGCAATACCCGGAGAGACGACAGGGAAGACTCAGCCGCGGCTGAGGCCGACGGCCTTATGCCAGCCCGCTGTCAGAGCTTGGCGGCTCTGCTCGTCCATTTCGGGTTCGAAGCTCCGGTCATAGCGCCGGAGCTTTTTCAGCGCGTCCGCGCCGCTCCAGACGCCCGTGGTGAGGCCTGCCAGATAACAGGCGCCCAGCGCCGTCGTTTCATGCACCCCGGGCCGCCGGACAGGGATGCCCAACAGGTCTGCCTGGAACTGCATCAGAAATCCGTTTTGAGACGCGCCGCCGTCCACGCGCAGCTCGCTCATGCGGCAGCCTGTATCGCGTTCCATTGCCCGGACAAGGTCGCAGGACTGGTAGGCGACGGCTTCCAGCGCCGCTCTGATGATGTGCTCTCGCTTTGTGGCGCGGGTGATGCCGGTGATGATGCCTCTGGCGTACATGTCCCAGTACGGTGCGCCGAGGCCTGTAAACGCGGGGACAAGGTAGACGCCGCCCGTGTCGGGGACCTTGCGGGCATAATATTCCGAGTCGCCGCTTTCGGAAAAGAAACGCATTTCGTCCCTGAGCCACTGGATAACGGCGCCGCCCGTAAAAACGCTGCCCTCCAGCGCATAGGTGATGTTGCCGTCTATACAGGCGGCAAGGGTCGTGATCAGACCGTTTCGGCTCGTCACCGGCTTATTTCCCGTATGCATCAGGAGAAAGCAGCCCGTACCATAGGTGTTTTTTGCTTCTCCGGCTTCAAAGCAGGTCTGCCCGAACAGGGCGGCCTGCTGGTCTCCCGCGACGCCTGCGATGGGAATATGCGCACCCTGTACCGGTATGGTTCCGTAAAGACAGGCCGATTCCTGCACCTCCGGCAGCATCGTATGGGGGATATCCATCATGCCGAGAAGAGTCTCGTCCCATTTGAGCGTATGGATATTGAAGAGCATGGTCCGGCTGGCGTTCGTATAGTCCGTGGCGTGGACCGCGCCGTTCGTCAGCTTCCAAATGAGCCAGGTATCCACCGTCCCGAACAGCAGGTCGCCCCGAACGGCTTTTTCCCGGGCGCCGTCGACATGGTCTAGAATCCATTTGATTTTCGGACCGGAAAAATACGCGTCGGGTAAGAGCCCCGTCGCCTCTTTGATCGTTTCGCCGCAGCTGTTCTTGATAAGCTCTTCAACGATGTCCGCTGTCCGGCGGCATTGCCAGACGATGGCATTATAAACGGGAAGCCCCGTCGTTTTATCCCAGACAACCGTCGTCTCCCGCTGGTTCGTGATGCCGACGGCGGTGATATCTCCGGCAATGACATTGCTTTTGGCGATCGCCTCCGTCATCACGGCATACTGGGACGCGTAAATTTCCATCGGGTCCTGCTCCACCCAGCCCTCCCGCGGAAAAAACTGCCGGAACTCCTTCTGCGCCATGGAGACAATGCGCTGCTCCCCGTCGAACAGAATCGCCCGGGAGCTCGTCGTCCCCTGATCCAGCGCCAGAATATATCTGCCCAAGGTATACTCCTCCGATCCGTTCATATATCTCACATGTTATATTTTTTTGGCTTTCATGTCAATTACGTCCGTTCTGTAATGGGCGTATGTTTTAAAAACATTGTAGCTTTTCAGGGTTCTGCGGGGTATATACAGTAAAAGGGGTTTTGCCGGATGGAAGAACAGGCGCAGGCTGTTGTGACGGACAGGGAAGCCGTGGTGCGCACCTGCGCGGATATGGTGTATAAGCTCGTTCTATACAAGCGGCCTGTATACAGAGGGGAACTGGCAGGAGACATTTCCGTGGAAGTTAGCTTGAGCCGGTCGCCTTAACGCACCTTGCAGGAGTCAATCACCTTGCGCGAGCCATTGACTTTAACTGACAAAAACGTTATAATCAGATAAAAATGCGGAAGGGGACGGGAACATGAAAACGCAGCCTGTTGATATCATCATGATCGTCCTTTCTGCTTTTGCCTCTTTTGTCGTCTGCCTGTGCGTCAGTCTGTCGGATGTAACGCCGCTGCTTCTTTTTATCATACTCACGGCCGCAGCGGCGGCTGCGCGTGATGGACGTATCATCCGGCCGTACACAACTGTCAAACTGGCGACGCAGAAAAGGGAATAGACGCCGTTTCCAGACAGCAGGTCATAAGCCACGGTTTTTCCGCGGTTGTTGCTGCTGTTTTTGATTTACCTAAAAATCAGATGGAAACGGAGTTTTATTATGGTTAATCTGAAAAATATCGAGTACGACCTCAGGCCGCTGAAGCGTATTCTCGAGAGAATAAAAGGTTATGACTTTTCCGCCTGCTCTGATGAAGTGCTCAGGGATATGTCAAAGCGGCTGCGGGAGCGGGCAATGACCGGGGCTGACGAAAAAGAGCTTCTGCCGGAAGCTTTTGCCCTTGTTTATGAAGCGGTGAAGCGCACGCTGGGGCTTACACCCCACGACAACCAGTTGCTGGCTGCCGCCGCCATGACGGACGGTTCGGTGATCGAACTGGCGACGGGGGAGGGGAAGACGCTGGCCGCCGTTTTCACGGCGTACCTGAAAGCGCTCCCCGGCAAAGGCGTCCACGTGCTGACCTTCAACGATTATCTTGCCAAGCGGGACGCCCTCTGGATGGGCCCGGTTTACGGGCTGCTGGGTATAGCAGACGGCTTTATCAATGAGCGAACAGACAAAGCCGGACGCCGGCTTGCTTATAACGCTGATATCTCCTATCTCACCGCCAAGGAAGCGGGCTTCGATTACCTGCGGGGGTTCCTCTGCTTCGAGCCGGCGGAGCTTGTCCAGCGCCCGTATCATTTTGCCGTGATCGACGAGGCCGACTCGATATTGATCGACGAGGCCCGCATCCCCCTTGTTATCGCCGGCGACGTACCGGCGCACACAGAAGTCGGGAGAAAGCTCTACAAAGCCGTTTCGTCGATGCGGGAAGGTGTCCACTTCAGCACGGATGAAAACGGGAATGCGATTTATCTCGAGGAAGAGGGAATCGCATTTATCGAAAAACAGCTGCGCCTTGATAACCTCTACGATGACAGGAACCTGAGCATTCTTGAGAAGGCGAACCTGATCCTTCAGGCAGAGCACCTCCTGAAAAAAGATGTGGATTATATCGTCAAAAACGGCGAGATCCTGCTCGTTGACGAATTCACAGGGCGCATCGCCGTGAACCGCCAGTGGTCCGAAGGGCTCCACTCGGCGGTTGAAATCAAGGAAGGCCTGACGCCCAAGGCGCAGGGCAAGGTCATCAACAGCATCACGCTTCAAAATTTCCTGCGGCTTTATCCCGACTTTTGCGGCATGACCGGCACGGCCTGCCCGGCGGCCGCAGAGCTTCTGCGGTTTTATCAAAAGAGCGTTACCGTCATCCCGCCCCACAGACCGTGCATCCGTATCGACCATCCGGATATCATCTTCACCCATAAAGAAGCCAAGTACGCAGCCGTAGCAGCGGAGATAAGAGAAGCATATAAAAAGGGGAGACCGGTCCTCCTTGGCACATGCAGCATCGAGGAATCGGAGCATTTCGTTGATATGCTGCGGGTCGATATTCCGGATATTGCCGTACTCAACGCCAAAAACGACGAGGCGGAAGCCGACATCATTGCGGACGCCGGGCGCATCGGCGCTGTGACGATCTCGACGAATATGGCCGGCCGGGGCGTCGATATCAAGCTCGGCGGCAAAGACTCGGAGGGGTATGACAAAGTCCGTGCGCTGGGCGGGCTGTATATCATCGGGACGAACCGGCATGAGAGCATCCGCGTCGACAACCAGCTCCGGGGCCGCGCCGGACGGCAGGGCGACCCCGGCGAGAGCCGCTTCTTCCTCAGTCTGGAGGATGATCTCGTGGTCCAATACGGCCTCGCGGAGAGCCTCCCGGTAAAATACAAGGGCCTAAAGCAGGCAGAACCGCTCACAAATTCTGCCTTCGGAAAAGCGATCATTCATACCCAGAAGGTTGTGGAGGGCCAACGCTTTGACGCCAAGGTGACGCTCTTCAAATACGCCGCTATCGTCGAGGACCAGCGGCGGATCGTCTATAGACGCCGCGGAAAAATCCTGCTGGGCGGCGAGACTTTATCCGTTCTCGAAAAGGAAAACCCTGAACGGTATACCGAGCTTCTGTTTCTCGTCGGGGAAGACGAATTCCGCCGCGCCGAGAGAATGATTGAAATGTATGCGCTGAACAAATGCTGGGCGGATCATCTTCTGTTCCTCGACAGCCTTCAGGACGAGGTCCAGATGATCGGAAAAGTTAACGGCGACCCTCTGACGCACTATAATAAAAGCCTCATCGACGGCTTCATAAAGCTGGAGGAGAACATCCGCGCAACGATTCTCTGCATTTATGATTCCGTCATCGTAAGAAACGGCCGGATCGATCTCGACGAAATGGGAATCAAAGGTCCCACGTCAACAAGGACCTATATGGTTCACGACGGTACGGAAAACCGGCCGCCCTTCGGCGCTGTCGGTGAACTTGCTGCTACATCCGCTTTTACCGCAGTGTTGTACATGTTCTATGCATTTATGCAGTGGCTTGAAAAGAGAAAAGAAAAATCACCGTAGTGGACGCCGCCTTCGGCGTCCCTTGCATCCGTGCGTCACGCAGCGCGGGACGGGGATGTGGATTCCCGCCTTCGCGGGAATGACATGAATATCGGGCAGTTGTTGCGCGGCGTACGCGTGAGTCGTTCTACTCCAAAGGTAATGGCTTTGGCCTGATCGAAGACCTGGTGTTCGCCCCAAGCCTGATGTTAAGCTTTATCCTTGATAAACTGAGAAAAAAGAAATAATTCCGGATATCATATTGACAAAACCTGTCAATATGATATAATTTGACTGACCGGTCAGTAAAAAGGGGAGGTTATTGCGAATCTCTTGTCTTCTGAAAACAAAGAGCCGAGGTGGACAAATGAAGAAGGAACCAAAAAAAGAGCAGAACGCCTTAAACGCGCAGGAGCGCATTCTGGCGGCGGCTGCCGATGTCTTCGCAGAAAAGGGATACGACGCGGCGGGAGTGGACGAAATCGCGGCCAGGGCCAATGTGACAAAGCCCCTGATATACTATTACTTCAAAGGGAAGAAAACGATACTCGAGGAATTGGTCAAGAGGTATGTCACTGGTATTGCCGAACAAAAGAAGCGGTTTATCATGTCAATGGATACCGTTGATGCGAACGCGCTTTCCGAGGCCGTTGACCTCAGGGCGGGTATGTTTTCCCAAAACAGCAAGGTGCTGAAGGTCATCGCCATGGAATTGCTGAAGGAAAAGCCGGCGGGGGACTCTCTGCCCGATCTGATACAGCCGATGCTGGACGTCACCCTGCCGAAATTTGAAGAATTGGGGCTGGATGCCGATGACCGGGTGGACCTTGTCATGACGGGTCTTTTTTTCGGGACAATACCGACACTGGCGCTGATGCTTTTCAGGGACAGGTGCTCAGAGGTACTGCATATTGAAAAGTCGGAACTGGACAGGAAATTTTACGAGACCTACAAGAGGATGTACCTTCCGTACTTTGCGCGTTTTTTCAGGCAGCCCTAAAATGAAGACGGCGGCATTCAATAGCTGTGACATAATGTTTGAGAGGTGAAGATGTTGAAAACAGCAGAAACCTGCAAAGTGTTTCGGAAGATTGTCGGAGACGAGCACAAATATCTATGGAACCCGCTCTCCAATGTCATCGTTGTTGCAAGAATCATAGGTCCTGTGGATGAGACCGGACTGAAAAACGCCATCAGGAAAGCAAAAGAAATACATCCGCTGGTGTCGGCCAGGGCTGTTTACGACACAGCCGGTACCGGTTGGTTTTGCTGTGATGTTGACGATCTGCCGCTCCGTGTCACCGAATGGCGGCATGAAGACCAGTGGAAGGAAGAGATGCAATTTGAGAACAAGGTACCGCTGAAAATATTCGAAGGCCCGCTGATCCGTTTTGTTCTGATCAGGTCGGAGAAGGTATCGGACCTCATGGTGTATTGCCAGCATGCGATATGCGACGGCAGAGCTCTTGTCTATCTGATCAGAAATATTCTCACGTTCATGGCAAACCCCGAAAAAGAAGCCGAGCCGCTTCCGCTGCCGCCGCTGCTGTCGTCGGAAGGGCTTGCCGCTTTCGGCTTACTCAAAGGATCATTTAAAAAAACGCTCATCAAGAGCGTCATCAAAAAAAGAAATTCGGGCTGGGCGAAGCGGAAAACAGATTTTGATCAGGAGGATTTCGAGAATATACATCAAGCTTACTGGCAGAAGCACATATACAGGGTTGAGACGCTCGAGCTGACGGAAGAACAGACGGAGCGGCTACCGGCGGTCTGCAGGCAGCATGGGGTGACGGTCAACTCGGCACTGACGGCGGCTTTCCTGGCGGCACACCTCGATGTCGGCGGGCCGTTTGCTAGGGAAAAGCGAAAAGTCGCTTTGCCTGTTGATTTAAGAAGCAGAATGCGCGAGCCGACCGGCGATGTCTTTTGTTATTATATCAGCCGAATCCTTATTGATTACGGCTATAACCCGCGGGAGAGCTTCTGGACGAACGCCATGGCAATCCACAGCCTCGTCGGGAACGCCATGGACAAAACAAACCTGTTTGAGGCCGCCGTTATGCTGGAAAGCATGGATCCTACGCTTATTAACGCCATGTCAAGCTTCGGAGCATTGGCGGAAACGGTGCCGAAGGGTTATAGCCGGTATGAAAAGCTTTCCGCTTTTGCTGCAGATAAAAAAAACCAGGCCGTCATTCTGGCCAACCGTTTCTTGAACATGAGCCCGGGCCTGGTCCTGACGAATCTCGGCAAGCCCGCGATTCCGGAGGTTTTTGGAGAGATGACGGTCGACAGGATGTTTTTCGCCCCGTCCACGGACAAACGGTTCCCGATGGTCATCGGGTCGCTGACGGCGGGCGGAAAGCTGGTTATAACCATGAATTACGTGGATGAAACAGACAAAACATCCAATTCGGATCGTATGAAAAAAGTCATGCTGAAAGCATATGAGTTTATTAAAT
>JAAYBH010000477.1 GCA_012718935.1 Clostridiales bacterium | reverse complement strand
GGGGCGGATATTGATTCCGCCCCTGCTCTCAGGCGAAGCTGAAGCCGTGTGATATATGTAGGGCAAGAGCTCTGCTCTTGCCCTACATTGTTCATGTGATATAATGATCACATTCAGGAGGCAGATTTTATGAAATACAAGCATCTTTTTGAACCAATACAGCTGGGCAGGCAGTATTTCAAAAACAGGATATTCGCATCGCCCCAGGATTTTCCGGGACTGACGCCGGACAGGTTCCTGACAAAGGACGGGACGGCATTTTACGAGCGGAAGGCCATGGGCGGCTTCGCGTCCGTCTGCGTCGGCGACTTTATGGTCGATTCCAGGGCGGGGCACAGCCATCCGTTTCAAATGCGGGGGGACGATGTGAAGGGCAAGGTCAGTCTCACGCTGACGGCCAATGCCATTACGCGCCACGGGGCGGTCGCATCGGTGGAACTCAATCACGCGGGCGTTAACGCCAACCTGATGGCGGAGCGGGAGGGCTTTATCTACGGCTTCACCGACGGCGTCCGGCCGGACGGAGTTCCCATTCGCGCCATGGACGAAGCCTGGATCGAGCATCTGATCAAATGCTTTGCCACCGGCGCCGCCTTTGCCAAGCAGTGCGGCTTCAATATGGTGACGATTCACGGCGGCCACGGCTGGCTGTTTTCCCAGTTCATGTCACTCCGGGACAACAAGCGCACGGACCGCTGGGGCGGCTCGTTTGAAAACCGCATGCGCTTCCCGCTTGCCGCCATTGACGCCATCCGCCGCGCCGTGGGCCCCGGCTTTCCCATTGAAATTCGCATCAGCGGCGCGGAATACCTGGGCGACGAGGGCTACGACCTGGATTACGGCGTTGCCATAGCCAAAGCCCTGGACGGAAAGGTGGACCTCATTCATGTCTCCGCCGGGCACCATGAGATTGACGCGGCCAGCATGGTGACGCACCCCAGCATGTTCATGCCCGACGGCGTCAACGTCCACCTGGCGGCGGAGATCAAGAAGCATGTCGTAACGCCGGTGGCGACTGTCGGCGCTCTGACGGACCCGGAGCAGATGGAGGAGATCATCGCCTCGGGGCAAGCCGATATCGTCCAGCTGGGACGGCAGACCCTCGCCGACCCGGACCTGCCGCTGAAGGCTCGGACCGGCCGCGAGGATGAGATTGCAAAGTGCCTCCGATGCTATAACTGCTTTTCATACTCGACGATGGGCGGCGTCTTCTACTGCGCGGTGAATCCCGTCATCGGCAACGAGCTGGAGTGCATGTATGAAGCGCCGGTCCGCAGACAGAAAACCGTTTTGATTGCCGGCGGCGGCATCGGCGGCATGCAGGCGGCCTTGACGGCGTCCGAGCGCGGCCACAAGGTCATCCTCTGGGAGAAGTCGGACCGGCTGGGAGGCGTCCTGCGCTGCGAAAAAAATATCCCATTCAAGAAGCATCTGGAGGAATATCTCGAGCTCCAGGCGCGGCTTCTGTCAAGAGCCCCCGTTGAGGTGCGCCTCAATACGGCGGTGACGCCGGAGCTGGCATCATCACTCAGACCCGACGTCATCATCGCGGCGCTGGGCTCCCGCCCTGTTAAGCCGCCGATACCCGGTATTGACCGGGAAAATGTTTACGGCGCCGAGGACGTTTATAATAAGCCGGAGCTTGCCGGGAAAAAAGCCGTCATCCTGGGCGGCGGCCTCGTGGGGCTGGAGCTTGGCGTCTATCTCGCTCAAACCGGCCGCCACGTGACGGTTATTGAAATGCTGCCGCGAACCTGCGCGTCCGAGGACGACAAGGAGACCTCCGAGCGGTTTTCAGCCTTCGGCGGCATGGTCGTCGGCGACCCCCTGGTGCATGGCATCTCCATCCGCGAGTACCTGAAGGCGCACCCGGAGCTGAATATGAAAATCATGACGTCGACAAAGGCGCTGGAGATCACCGAAAAGGGCATTGTGGTTGAGGATTGCAGCGGCGCTCGGACCATTGAAGCCGACACCATCATCTACGCTGTCGGTCAGAAGCCGCTCCGCGACGAAGCCCAGGCGCTCAGCCATTGCGCCCCGGAATTTTATGCCCTCGGCGACTGCGTCACCCCGCGGAATATTTTCAGCGCGACGCAAGCAGCATGGACGGTGGCACGAGACATCGGAAGGGTTTAAAACGATATGGGATGGGGGGCTGTTACT
>JAAYBH010000059.1 GCA_012718935.1 Clostridiales bacterium | reverse complement strand
TCAGCCGGGAGCAGATCGCCGTTCTCCTCTACAAGTATGCGCTTTACATGGGTTACGATACGGAGCTTGCATATACGGATTTATCGGCTTATACTGATATCGGCAGCGTATCGGGTTATGCGGAAACCGCCGTGCGGTGGGCCATTGAAAACGGCATCATCTCAGGCTCGGGCAGCCGCCTTGATCCGCAGGGTGTGGCCACCCGGGCCCAGGCCGCAGCGCTGCTCGAGAGATTCGTGACAAAATTCTGCAGCTGACCGAAATTGAAAAGGGGACGCATATGAATCAAACCACTTTGAAAATCCGGAAATTAAGCCCGAAGGCCATTATCCCCACATACGGGTCGGCTTTTTCAGCAGGTGCAGATCTGTATGCGTGCCTTGAGGAAGACATCATCATCGCGCCGGGGAAAACGGCCATGATACCGACCGGGCTGACCCTGGAAATCCCCGAGAACCATGCAGGGCTCGTCTGTGCCCGCAGCGGGCTCGCCTCGAGAAAAGGCCTTGCGCCTGCCAATAAGGTCGGCGTCATCGACAGCGATTACCGGGGGGAGCTGATCGTGGCGCTTTTCAACCACAGCCAGGAGGCCCATACCGTATATCCGGGCGAGCGGATTGCCCAGCTCGTTATCACACCGGTTTTATCCTGCAGTTTTGTCGAGTCGGATACCCTCACCGAAACGTCCCGCGGTGACGGCGGCTTCGGCTCTACCGGGGTAAAGTGAAATGCCCGGGCGCTTCTGATTTGTCGGAGGCGCTTCTTTATATGACCGGATTTGTATCGATAAAGAGTAATGAGATCAGATAAAGGGGGGCAGCCAGAGATGCCGACAAGAGGGGTATCTTCGGCTGTAATCCATTTAAACAGCAACATTATAAGGATTGAGAGGATCTTCAATATGACCGAGCTTGATGAAATCAGGATTCAGTCTGAAAACCTGGCGCGCGAGCTGATCGAGACGGCCCGGCTGAAAGAGGGTGGAATCGTCGTCGTGGGCTGCTCGTCCAGCGAAATAGCAGGGCACCGCGTCGGCAGCGTGTCCAGCCCGGAAATCGGCCAGGCGGTTTTTGAAGGGTTATATAAAGCCCTGACGGAAAAAGGGATCTGGCTGGCTGCCCAGTGCTGTGAGCATCTCAACAGGGCGCTCATCATCGAGCGTGAAGCTATGAAGGACTGCGAGCCGGTTAATGTCGTCCCCCAGCCAAAGGCCGGAGGTTCTTTTGCCACGGCAGCTTATAACGGTTTTAAAGACTCCGTTGCCGTGGAAGAAATCCGTGCCGACGCCGGAATAGATATTGGCAACACACTCATCGGCATGCACCTGAAAAAGGTTGCCGTGCCCCTGCGCCTGACAGTCACGCATATCGGCAAGGCGCCGGTGAACGCCGCGCGAACCCGTCCGAAATTTATCGGCGGGGTAAGGGCGGCCTATGACGAGAGATTGATGTAGCTTGAAAAAAACAGACGGACATGGATCCGTCTGTTTTTATATGACGCGCAGCTGTCATATTTACCGTGTTAAAATGTGGTATCACTATTTTGGAGGAGATACCATGTTTGACACATTCGAATTGATAGAACAGAAAGAGCAGCCGGTGCTGTCCGTCCGGACGCGGACACCGGTCGGTAACCTGACGGCGGTATTGGGGAAGGCCTATGGGGCCATATTCACATATCTTGGCCAGATGGGAGAAAACCCTGTG
>JAAYBH010000476.1 GCA_012718935.1 Clostridiales bacterium | reverse complement strand
ATCCGATATTTCATTCCGCGCGATCTCCTGCATGAATACCGGGCTGTCCGGCGGATTTTCATCACAATCTCTATGCGCTTTCTCAAACTCCGTCATTTGCCGGCGCGTCAGCCGGTATTTCTCGGCCTCGGCAGTCGCGCCGCGAACCGCTTTATATATCCTTGCATTGACCGACAACCGCCGCTCGAAGCCCTCCGCAAGCACCCGCATGGCGTCAAGCTCATGCCAATTATCCTGTATGACGGTGGCCCGGATGACCAACTCCGCCGGCACGGCCGAGAGCAGCTCCAACCCCCTCATCGTTTTATCAAAGCCCGTGGGGTCTCCGCAGACTCTTCCGTATGTATCGGGACTGGCGCCGTATAATGTGACGGTAGTCATCTGGGGCGGATACCTTCTCAAAAGCGCCACCATTTCAGGCGTCACAAGCGTCGCATTGGTGTTCAGGGAAATGAGAAAGCCCATATGACAAAGCGCTGTGTAAATCTCTTCGAAATCCTCTCTGAGCAGCGGCTCTCCCCCCGTGAGCAGAAGGTACAGGGTACCGTTATCGGCCGCTTCCTCTGCAAGAGCGATCCACTCCCGCGCGGTGAGCTCCCGGCCGATGGTGTCCATCTGCTTCTCATCAAGCCGCACATAACACATTTTGCACCGCAGGCTGCAGCGCGGCGTCAGCTCAAATATCCCCGACAAAGGGATGCGCTGCTTCGCGGCGTTCACCAACATATTTTTTTCACGGATGATATCCGGCGGAAGGTCTGCAAAATCCTTTCCTATCCCGACACTCATTCTTCGACAACCCCTCTCCGCACCGTCATCCCGCAGGATTCATCCCGCATGACGAAGCGTCACAAAGACGATTTCAGGGCGGTTAAAAATCCGGGGAATATTATGGGAATCCGCCAGGCCGCGGTTGGAGATGAGCGTTGTGCCTCCGACCGTATACATCCCGCCGGTGTATTTCTGCCCGAAGATAATTCCTCCTTCTGGCGACAGGATGCCGCCGATAAAGGGAAGACGAATAAGGCCGCCATGCAGATGCCCGGACAGGACAAGCCCGTACCCCTGCCGGTTGAGGTATTCAAACTTATCGCTTCGGTGATAGAGCAGAATGCCGTAAGTCTGCGGCCCGATCACAGGCATTCCCGCCGCGGCGGCAGCCAGTTCGTCGTTATAGGGCCTGTCCCTGAGACCGTAGAGATAAATACTGCCGCCGTCCTTTAAAAGCTCTGTTCCGGTGTCTTTTAAATAATTGATTCCGTATTCAATATATAAATCGCGCATCCGGGCGCCGGGAATGCTCTCCTCGTGATTCCCCGCAACGGCATAAACAGGCGCGATCTCCGTCAGTCCGTCAAACAGCGCGGCGACGCTGTCATAATCTCGTATCGACGCATCTATCATATCGCCGGTCAACACGATGATATCCGGTTCCCCCGCCCGCACTCCGGCAATCAGCTCGTTTTGCCCCTCCCCGAACCATAAGCAGTGAAAATCAGACAGCTGCGCAATTCTGTACCCGTCAAAGGACGCGGGGATTCTGCCGTCCTCAATATCGTAATTCGTCGCCTGAAGGCGGTTGTCTAGGCCGAAGCCGACTAAAATCAGCAGCAGCGCCGCCAGCAAAAGACCGCCAATCAGCCATTTTTTCTTTTTGAGCAATTTACCCTCCTGTATACCGGTTGTTCCGAGCCATGATCCCCCTGACTGTCACAAGCCCATTTCCCGGACAATCCGCTCCTGGTTCACAATCTGACGCACCTTCTCATCGCTGATATTCGACAATTGCTGAAGCCGGGTTTTCACGTCCCCGGATTTCGTCAGGAGGCAGTAAGCCCATCTGTAAATCCACACAAACGGGGTAAGCAGCTTTCTGTTCCGCTTGAAGGGTGCATATCCAAGCCGCTCCAATCGCTTTCGATTCGGGAAAATCGTTTGAAAAAACAGCTTCTTTGCGGAGCTCTTGACCGAACCCTCCCGATTTTCATGATAGAGCTTCCGGAGCTCCACATTCTCCTCCGGCGTGGTGCGATACCCGAACACGCCGCCGGAAAGCACATAATCCGTTATATCGGCAAAGGCCTCCTCGGAGAGCTGTTCTTCCACAATTTCCGTCCTGCTGCCGAACCAGCGCTTGTTCAGGTACAGCAGCCGCGCAAAAAACCTGTCAAGGTGCATTTCGTTCAGCTGATGCATGATCCTATTATAGTCCAGTACTTCCTTCTGCTTTTCCATGAGAATGGCGACATCCATAAACATCCGTACGCCGCTGCCGCGATTGTGAAAGTGCTTTGCCAAATGGGCAATCACATAGATAAAGTGAAAGGTCGGCTCCAATTCCCAGAGCGCAGGCGTTTGAGTCTGTGCTGCATGCTCCCAGGCTTTAGCAAAGTAATCACGGAACTGAAAGTCGGTCTGAACCTCTTCATGGATCATATTTGTGTGCAGCTCAATCATCACGCCGTTAAAGCTGTAGGTGCTCACATCAATACTGCTCTCAAACCTGGCAGCGCCATGCTTTTCAAGCAGCTCAATCGCCCTCTCCCTGTCACACAGCCTGACAAGGATATCGATATCGCCCATCGTGCGAAGCTCGGGCATCGGATAATTCCGCGCGATAGCGGACCCCTTTATGTAAAGATGATCGATGCCCGCTTCCGCAAATAACGCGGTTATTGTCTCTTGGACCTCGGACACTCTGCCCGTTCTCATAACCGTTGCCGCATAAGTCTGCAGCAAAGCATGCTTGTATTCCGGCCGCTTCCCCTCCGCCGTCAACAGCAGCTGATGCCCGACAATCGCCGCCACATCATGGATAGCCGCAAGCTGCAGCACTTCATCCCTGTCATACGCTGTCTCTTCAATATCGGGAGGTGTCTGATTAACAAACGACCTCAACAATTGCATCAAAACAAGTTCGTTGTTGTTCATAAGCTGTTATATCCT
>JAAYBH010000058.1 GCA_012718935.1 Clostridiales bacterium | reverse complement strand
GATATTTATGTCGATGATGATTATACAGGTACCAACTTCGATAGACCCGCCTTTCAAAGGATGTACCAGGATGTCGTTGACGCTAAGGTGAATGTAATTGTTTCAAAAGACACCTTCGGGTTATGAGTAATCATAATAACTTAATATGAATTAGGGTAATTGCAGATTATCTTTGATAATTCAAGGTTTTTGAGGTAGCGGTTTAACGCTACCTCTGACGATTTATAGCGGCTTTTTACTTCAAATAAACATCAGCTTGTAGGTGGGGATATTATCCAAAGAGATGCCTGGAAAGATTTTCTTTCTAAGGCTATTTAGAAATTATACCAGACATTCTTACTACAGTAGCAGCTAAATTCTTCCCATGCTATAAGGATATATGTTATATTTATATAAACTGCGTATGTTTCCCATATTAGCACGATAACAAGCTCAGAGGGCGTGGAGATATGAGCGACGCCTATTCTCTTTACATATGGCTTGGAAAAGCAGACATAGAGCATGCTGCTTCCGAGTTCGGCTAAGGAGAACCTTTTTAAAAAGGAACGATTATGTATTGCTCAAACTGCGGAACACAAATATCCGAAAGCACAAGCTTCTGCCCTGCTTGCGGCAGCGAAATCAAGAAGGCGCAGCAAGCGCCGGGGTCTGTAGGCCTGCGCGGCTTCTCGCCCCGCATCAGCGACCCGGCCTTTTCCAAATACGTTAAAAACAGCAACCGCTGGGCGGCTCTGATTTCCATGCTTCTTGCGGTTGCAGCGGTGATCGGTTTCTACATATACGGCGAAGTTAGCTCGGAAATGGATAATCCCGGCGCGCTCTACATTGGCTTTGGGATCGCTAGTATGTTTTTAGTGATTGCGCTGTTCCAAATACTCGGCAGGAAGCGCAGCACGACGTGGGATGGTACGGTAGAGGACAAGAAGATCAAAAAGAAAACCGCACGGCATGATTATGGCGACGATAATGTCCAATACGAGGACTACCTGGAGTATTCGGTCATCATTCGCAGCGACCGGGGAAAACGACACGCCATTACATCCCGCGACAGCGATACCCTATATAACTATTATCAGATCGGCGATCGGGTGCGGCATCATGCAGGGCTCAACTCCTATGAGAAGTATGACAAGACTGGTGACAAGTATATTCCCTGCAACGCTTGCGGGACCTTGTGCGACATTAGCGAGGACACCTGCTTCCGTTGCAAGTGTCCATTGCTTAAATAACGATTGGAAGGAAGGCGCATATGAAAAGATATTTACTGCTGTTCACAGCCGTTATTATCGTCGTGACCTGCTTCCTCTTGTCAGCGCGTGCAGCGGCGCTTGACAAGGATGCCGACCCAGTTCCTGTTGTATCCTCGGGCAGTTTTATCTGTGACACCTGGATAGGCACGAGCATGGATTCCTTTTCTGTCGGCGGCGGCGAGCTGACCGGCGCCGAATGGAGCTTTAGCCAAGGGTACGTCGGATATAATTTGACAGGCACCTTCATACCAGGCGAAACCCTTACGCTGAGTATCGCCGGAACAATGGGTGAAATGGGCTATCAGCAGGAGCATAAGGGTAATGATCTGTTTATGCACATAAAGTGCTACGACTCTTCCGGCAAGGAGTTGAAGGAGCTGACGGAAAACGTTCAAATTGATGACAGCGCATCTGGAACTTTGTCAGACAGTGTTTCTCTTGCGGTGCCGGCTGATACCGAGGAAGTTGAGCTCTACGGCAGTTTCACATGCAGTTGGCGGACGCCGTATTCTGCCGCATCCGAGATGGTTGCCGTAAAAGTTATTCTGGAATCCAAACCGGAGCCCGAGCCTATCCCACCGACAGCAGAACCATCTTCGGATGAAACACCCGAAGGGACGCAGGAGCCCCAGGCCACACCTGACTATAATGACGGTATACCATCCGGGAACTATTCGAAGCCCGGAAGCGCAGAAATTTTGAACAATATTGAGTTTTGGAAAAAGTGGGAGGAAAACGCAAAGAAATGGACGCCGGAAGAAATTGAAGAGGCCATAAAAGAGCCAAGCATCGTGAAATTTGGCGGTTTAAGCGGTGAAACCTGGGTGCTCCGGGCATGGGATGAGGATATCGACCAGGCTATTTTTGCCGATTATGACACGCCGTTGTATCACGGCGATCTGATTGTCACACGTACAAGGAGCGGCGCAATCCTATCTTGGAGCGATATGTCGACTTTTGTCGTATCGGAAAATTCTTGCGTTGTACTTGACATTAAACATGAAAAAGAATCCAAATTTGCTTTGGTTGCAGGGAATGTCTGGGTCAACCTCAAAAAAATGATCCATGGCGGCAGCATGGAAGTCGAAATGGGTCAGGCTGTTTTGGGCATCAAGGGCACCACCTTCATTTGCGAGGAGAAAGACGGCATTTCAACTGTGAAGGTCTTTGAGGGGACGGTGGAAGTCACCGCAAACACCACCGGCAAGTCCGTTATGGTCAACAGCGGAGAGATGCTCAGCACAGACAGCACCGGCAAGGGCACGCTGACGATGTTTGACATGGAGGCAGAACTTGCGGGATGGGATTCTCACGCACAGCAGGTAACGGCTGAAGCAATGGAGGAGGCTGACCGCAAAAGCGGTGGCTTCCCGGTCGTTATCGTGGTTGTGTTAGTCATCCTGGTGGTGGCCGGCGTTATGGTTGTCGTTTGCATAGCAGCGCGAAATAAAAGAAAAACAACAGGTACCCCGACATATGCGGCGCCAATACAGGGATATAGACAACAAGGCTCAAGGTTCTGCCCGAACTGCGGAAACCCCCTGGGGGAAAGCAACAGATTCTGCAGTAAATGCGGACAGCGCCTGTCATAAAAAGAAAGGGGTGATATCCATATTTTGTGTACATTGCGGAAAGCAGCTCCAGCCCGGAACCGCCTTTTGCTCCGGCTGCGGGGCGAAAGCAGAAGGCCGGCAAGAGACGCCTCGCTCCGAGCTACCCCCCACCCGCCTGTCCCAGCAAAAACCGATCAAAGGCCGAGTCATGGATTTTGTGGTTATCTCAGTAGCAATAATCCTCATTCTGATGGGAATCGGTTCTATGGCTCTTACGGTTGTCGGCAGTACGACCACTGCCCAGGTGACCGGGTATGAGCAGGTGTTGTTTATAAATAACGATGATTCCACCAGAAATCCCAGCCGATATAAGCTGGAATACCAGTTTGCCGTCGGCGGCGAGCGATATACAGGCTCGGTGACGCGGGTATTCGAGG